>NZ_JBHJQP010000053.1:0-44234 GCF_042262625.1 Streptomyces sp. NPDC056347
CACCGGTTCCGTACCGGTGACCGCCCCCTTTTTTTGTCCCTGCCGTGTCCCCGGCTACTGCCCGTCGAGTTCCTTGGCGGCCTCGGTGAGGTCCTTCGCGGTGTCGATGGCCCGCCAGTACGCGCCGTGCGGCAGCGGGTAGCCCGCCAGCCGGCGTTCCCGGGCCAGCCGGGGGAAGGTGGTCCGCTCGTGGTCGCCCCGGTCCGGCAGCAGCCGCGTGAAGGCGGGGGAGAAGACGTACACCCCGGCGTTGATCAGGTACGGGGACGGCGGCGACTCGATGAAGTCGGTGATGTGCCCGAACGCGTCCGTCTCGACGGCACCCCAGGGGATGCGGGGACGGGCCAGGGCCAGGGTGGCGGTCGCGTCGCGTTCGGCGTGGAACGCGGCCATCTCGCGCAGGGAGAAGCGCGTCCAGATGTCGCCGTTGGTGGCGTACCAGGGCTGCTCGGGGTCGGGGAGCCGGGCGGCCGCGTACTTCAGGCCACCGCCGCGTCCCAGCGGCTCGGACTCCACGACGGTCGTCACGTTCAGCGGCAGCACCGCCGAGTCCAGCCACTCCTGCAGTACCTCGGCCAGGTGCCCGCACGACACCACGACATCGGTCACGCCCTCCGCGGCCAGCCAGGAAAGCTGATGGCCGATGATCGGCGTCCCGGTGCCCGGGATCTCGACCATCGGCTTGGGGCGGTCATCGGTGTACGGGCGCAGCCGTGATCCCTGGCCACCTGCCAGAACCACGGCCTGCGTCGGATACGTATGCATGCCAGGCACCCTATGCGGTGCCCGGCACGCGGTGCCCGGCGCGGGCGGGTCAGCTGAACCGGGCGACGCCCGAGGCGAAGGAGGTGTCGCAGACGGGGCGCGAGAAACGGTGGGCGTGCGTGGGGCCGTACTTCTCGACGGCCGCGCGGCCCAGCGCCCTGGCGATCGACATGCAGTGCCGGGCGAGGGAGGGGCGGCCCTCCACGGAGCGCTGGAGGTCGGTCAGCGCGACGCCCGGGTCCTTCTCGCGGAGCTCGACGAGCAGCCGGTCGCGCAGGGCGTCCTGCGGGGTGCGTGTCTTCGCCCGCGCCGAGATGTCGTGGGTCGCCGCGGCGAGGACCTGCGGCTCGGAGTTGTGCGCTGCCCACGGCACGCTGGTGACAGCGAGAGTCCCGGAAAGGACCATCACGACGGGCAGGACGAAGGCGAGGGATCGGCCGATGCGGCGCGCAGTGTGGGTCACGCAGCGAGCGTAGCGGCCGGTAATGACATGGCGACATTCCGTCACCCTTGCGGGGGATGGTTCGAGGGAACTTTTCGAATTACGCATTGACGAACGGCCCCGAAGCGCCCGGATTGCCGGACGTTTCGGGGCCGTTGAGGCGCGGGTACGCGGCGTGCGCGTACGCGGTGCGCGGGCGTCAGTCGGTGAGACGGGCACCCGTGGAGGTCGAGAAGACGTGCAGCTCGTCCGGGCGCGGCACGACGTGGAGCTTGGTGCCCTTCTCCGGGACGGCACGGCCGCCGACGCGGACGACCAGGTCCTTGTCCTCGCCGCCGACGCGGGCGGAGCCGTAGACGAAGCCGTCGGCGCCGAGCTCCTCGACGACGTTGACCGAGACGGCCAGACCGGCCGGGGCGTCCGAGCTGTCCTTGGACAGGGCCTTCGCGGCGGCGCCGCCGTGCTCGACGATGTCGAAGTGCTCGGGGCGGATGCCGACCGTGACGGTCGTGTCGCCCTTCTCCGCGGCGGCGGAGAGCGCCTCGCGGGAGACCGGGACGACGCTGTTGCCGAACTTCACGCCGCCGTCGGTGATCGGGACCTCGATCAGGTTCATGGCCGGGGAGCCGATGAAGCCGGCCACGAAGAGGTTCGCGGGCTTGTCGTACATGTTGCGCGGGGAGTCGACCTGCTGGAGCAGACCGTCCTTGAGGACCGCGACCCGGTCGCCCATGGTGAGGGCCTCGACCTGGTCGTGGGTGACGTACACGGTCGTGATGCCCAGGCGGCGCTGGAGCGAGGCGATCTGCGTACGGGTGGAGACACGGAGCTTGGCGTCGAGGTTCGACAGCGGCTCGTCCATGAGGAAGACCTGCGGCTCACGCACGATGGCGCGGCCCATCGCCACACGCTGGCGCTGACCACCGGAGAGCGCCTTCGGCTTGCGGTCGAGGTACTCGGTGAGGTCCAGCATCTTGGCGGCCTCTTCGACCTTCGCCCGGATCTCGGTCTTGTTGACCCCGGCGATCTTGAGCGCGAAGCCCATGTTGTCCGCGACGGTCATGTGCGGGTACAGCGCGTAGTTCTGGAACACCATGGCGATGTCCCGGTCCTTCGGCGGCAGGTGCGTGACGTCGCGGTCACCGATGCGGATCGCGCCGCCGTTGACGTCCTCGAGACCCGCGAGCATGCGCAGGGAGGTCGACTTGCCACAACCGGAGGGACCGACGAGGACGAGGAACTCACCGTCCGCGATGTCGATCTCGAGCTGGTCCACGGCCGGCTTCGTGGAGCCGGGGTAGACGCGGGACGCCTTGTCGAACGTAACGCTCGCCATGCTGATCTTCTCCTCCACCGGCAGGAACGTGCCGGACGATCCGAGTGACGGGAGTGGTCTGGTCCACTTGAGTGAACCTTCAGCGACGCTACCTGGACATTTGGAATCTGTCAGTAGTTCGAGGTCCGCGAAATTTCGGCACCGCGCGGGGTGCGGCGTTGGTTACACTGCTCCGGCACGCCTCCTTAGCTCAGCTGGCCAGAGCAACGCACTTGTAATGCGTAGGTCGTCGGTTCGAATCCGACAGGGGGCTCCGCGAAGGCCCAGGGCAGGCATCCACTGACCTGGGTCTTTCTGTGTTCTGCGGCTGGACCTCCGCCGGCGTGCCGGGATGCTGGCGGCGAGCTCCGCGGACTTGATCCCGGCCGACACCTTCCCCTTCGGGCTCTTCACCGTGTCGATGGTGAGGAAGGGCAGGCCGAATCAGCGACAGCCGCTGTCCATGGTGCGTGCAGCTGATCCTGTAGCCGATCCTCCTGGTTTCGGGGCTGATCCCGAGGAGTCGGGCGGCTTCGTCCAGGCCGTCGCCGCGCGCGCCGGACGAGGAAGACCGAGGCCGTGCGTCGGCGCATCGTGGGCGTGGCGTCCGGCGAGGGCTTGGGGCGAGTACGCGGGGGTGTGTTCGGGTCGCAGGCCGACGCCGGTGGAGGGGAGGCCGGGTTCGCCTTCGCCGGTGCGTCGGAAGGCGGGAACGGTCGTGTCGGCGGCGAGCTGGAAGCGCTCGGACGGGTTCCGCCCGTGTCGTCCGCACCTCGTCGAGGCCCTGCCGGGGCACGGCTTCCACCCGCTGGGAGCGGCCTCGGCATCCGCCGCGCTCTGTCGCAAGGCAGAGTTCCGGATCGGTCCTGAGGCCCATGCCCGCGCGTACGTCGCAGTCAATACTGGACGACGTGCCCCTCACCAGCCGTTTTCGCCGTTCCGTCCTCCCCGGGCCGGAGGCTCCGGCGCGTCCGGGAGGAGCCGGCCGGGTCGTCGCGGAGACCGCCGGTGCTGCGGTGGCCGCACTGTGTCTGTCGGTGGTCGCCCGGAGACTGTGGGATCTTCCGCACCCCGGGTTCCAGCTGTGTGTGGTCGCGGTCGCCATCGCGCTCTTCCCGATGCGGCGGCGCGGGCCCGACGCCGTACTCCTGACCCTCGCCGTCCTCGCTGGGGCGGCGCCCGTCGTCGGCCCGGTGGCGGCGGCCACCGCGTACACCGTGGCGCTCGACACGGTCCGACCGCGCCACCGGGCCCGGCTGCTCGGCGGCGCGAGCTTGCTGATCACGGCATCCGCGACCGCGACCGGCCCCTCCCTCGGTGCCGGCTCGGCCGCTTACGGCCTGGAGCTCGGGGTGGTCCTGGCGGCGACCGCCGTGGTCATGCCGGGCTTGGTCGGGACGGTGTACGGGCAGCGGGCCCGGCTGCTGCGGGCGCTGCGCGAACGCGGTGACGCGGCCGAGCGGGCCCGCCGGTTCGCGGACAGCGAGGCCCGCACCCACGAGCGGTCCCGGATCGCCGCCGAGATGCACGACCTGGTGGGCCACCGGCTCAGCCTCATCTCACTGCACGCCGGAGGCATGGAACTCGCCCTCGGCCGGGCCGCGCCGGAGCTGCGCGAGGAGGCCGTCCTGGTCCGGCGGACCACCCGGGAGGCGATGCGCGAGCTGCGGCAGGCGCTCGGAGTTCTCGGCCCGCTCGGCCGGGACACCGGCCCGGACGTGCTCACCGAGGCCACTGGTACCCGGGCCGATGTGGAGGGGCTGGTCGCGGAGTCTCGTGACGGCGGGATCGCGGTGCGGCTGGAATGGAGCGGCCCCGACCTCGACGGGTACCCGGCGCGAGTGCGGCGCGCGGTGCACCGGGTGGTGCGGGAGGCCCTGACGAACGTGCACCGGTACGCGACGGCCGCCCATGTCACCGTGCGGGTCGAGCATGACGACCGGATGGTGCGTGTGACGGTCCGCAACGGCGCGTCACACGCACCGTCCGGCGTGCTGTCCGAGTCCGGGACGGGGCGCGGCCTGACGGGCCTGCGTGAGCGGGTCGAGCTGCTCGGCGGCACCTTCGGGGCCGGTGCGCTGCCGTCCGGCGGGTTCCAGGTGATCGCGGCCGTCCCGGCGGAACCGGACGACGCCGTAGCGGGGAAACCGTCCGAGGGCGGCGCACCGGCTTCCACGTCGGCCGCGATCGACGATGCGGCAGCGCTGCCGCGCGAGCCGCGGACCGCCGGGGCGTTGACGTCCGCTCTCGGGGCGGCGGCGCTGTGGATGCTGATGACGTTCGCGATCGCTCTGGTGTACAGCCAGCCGAGGCATGCGGCACCGCCGCCGGAGCCGCGCCCTGGCATGACCTACCAGGAGTTGGAGGGGGTCTTCGACAGCCCGGCCGAGCGTGCTGCGGCCACCGGGCACGAACCGCCGCGGCCCACCGGCACGGTCGGCTGCGTCTATCCCCGCGCCGGCCGCGGCCACCGGCCCGGCACCTTCACCGTCACCCGGTACTGCTTCGACGCCTCGCAACGTCTCATCTCCATCGACCGGTTCACCGTCCCGTCCGTACAGGACACCCCGCCCTGGGAGACCCCATGACCGAGCCCACTCGGCCGATCCGTGTCCTGCTCGTCGACGACGAGGCGATGATCCGGCACGGGGTGCGGTTGATCCTGCGGCACGTCGACGGCATCGACGTGGTCGCCGAAGCCGCTGACGGACACCAGGCGGTCGAGGAGGCAGCCGCGCACCGCCCGGATGTGGCGCTGGTGGACATCCGGATGCCCGGGCGTGACGGGCTGGCCGCGATCCGGCCGTTGCTCGCGCTCGATCCGGCGCCACGCGTGGTGATGCTGTCGACCTTCGGCGACGAGGAGAACGTGCTGCGGGCGCTGCGGGACGGCGCCTCGGGGTTCCTGCTGAAGGACGAGGGGCCGCAGGAACTGATCAGCGCGGTCCGGGCAGCGGCGGCCGGTGACGCCGTGCTCTCCCCCGGGGTCACCGGGTCGGTGATCGCCCGGATGCTGCGCGGCGGCGCGGCGGGCACCGGCGACCCGGCCCCGCGGGACGAGCGGATCGCCCGGCTCACCAGGCGCGAGCGGGAGGTGCTGGCGATGCTCGGCGAGGGGCTGGCGAACCAGGGCATCGCGGAACGACTGGCCATCGGCATCGGCACGGTGAAGACGCACGTGAGTGCGGTCCTGGAAAAGACCGGGTCGACGAGCCGGGTGCAGGCGGCACTCCTCGCGTACCGCGCCGGCTTGCGTCCCTGACTGATCCCGGACGGGTCTTCGCGCCCGCGTGAGCGACGCGTTCGGTGGGCCGGGTACGTCGCCGTCCGCGGATCACCGGCCGTGCCGCCTGCATCCGAGCACCACCGAGGGCCTGACCGAGGCGGAGACGGGTCGGCGAACGTCTGTCGAAGGGCAGGGGCGGGCAGTTCCCCCCTCCCCTTCGGCAGACCGCAACCACCGCCTCCGGGGCGATGTTCTTGCAGGTGCGCGACGTGAGGATGGGAATGTCCCTCCGGCCCGCGGGACGCTCGCGGGCCGTCGACCGGCAGGCGGAGTCCCCATGTCGCAGATGTTCGTTTCCCCCGGCACCCCCGTCACCGGGCCGGCCGCCCGCGCCACGGGGCTGACCAAGGTGTACGGGAAGGGGGAGACCCGGGTCACCGCATTGGACTCGGTGTCCGTGGAGTTCGCGCGGGCACGGTTCACCGCAGTCATGGGTCCGTCCGGCTCCGGCAAGTCGACGCTGATGCACTGCATGGCGGGCCTTGACCCGGTGACCTCGGGTTCGGCCCGGATCGGCGGCGTCGAACTGGCCGTGCTGAGTGATCGTCAGCTCACTCGGCTGCGGCGGGAGAAGGTCGGCTTCGTCTTCCAGGGCTTCAACCTGCTGCCCACCCTGACGGCGCTGGAGAACATGACGCTGCCGCTGCGCCTCGCCGGCCGGCAGCCCGACGCCGCATGGCTGGACACCGTCGTCGCAACTGTGGGGCTCGCCGGGCGCCTCGCGCACCGTCCGGCCCAGCTCTCCGGTGGCCAGCAGCAGCGCGTCGCCGTCGCTCGCGCCCTGGTGTCCCGTCCGGAGATCGTGTTCGCCGACGAGCCGACCGGCAACCTCGACTCCCGTGCCGGAGCGGAGGTGCTGGGATTCCTGCGCGATTCGGTGCGGGAACTGGGACAGACCGTGGTGATGGTGACCCACGACCCGGTCGCCGCCGCGCACGCCGACCGCGTGGTCTTCCTCGCCGACGGCCGGCTTGTGGACGAGCTGCACGACCCGACCGCCGACGCCGTGCTCAACCGGATGCTCGCGTTCGAGGCCCACGGCCACCACGCCCGCTGACCGCGCTCACCAGCCCGCCGTTTCCCCATACTTTCGAAAGCCCACCATGCTGCGAACAGCCCTGCGCAACGTCCTCGCGCACAAGGCCCGTCTGATCATGACCGTGCTCGCGATCTGTCTCGGTGTCGCGTTCATCTCCGGCTCCCTGGTCTTCGCCGACTCCACCGCCGCCGCCTACCGCGCCTCCATGTCCAGGAACTACGCGGACATCGCCGTGAGCGTGAGTCCGAAATCCCCTCCCGGTACCGCCGCCGGCGAACAGTACAGCGCCCTGGACGACGCCCTGGTACGAAAGCTGTCCGCTGTTCCCGGCGTCGTCTCTGTCCGCCCGGCGGCGAACGGTTCGGTCACCCTGTCCGCCAAGGACGGCACACCGATGCGAGCCGACAGCATGATGGGCAAGTTCGGTGTCGCCTACGTACCGGGTTCCGACGGCAAGGACAGCCGCTACCCACTGGCAGCGGGCCGTGCCCCCCACGGCGGTGGTGAGGTCGCGTTGGACCGCGGAACCGCGGCAGCCGCCGACTACTCCCTCGGCGACACCGTTACGCTCGCCGATGACGGGCCGGTCCTCGAACTGCGCCTGGTGGGCCTGGTGTCCACCAAGGACAGCCGGGTGAACGCCGGCGGCACCCTGGCGGTGTTCGACAAGGCCACCGCCCAGAAGTTGTTCGCCGCCCCGGGGCACTACAACGGGATCGACCTGACCGCCGCGCCGGGCACTGACCAGTTCCAACTGTCCGACCGGGTCACCGCCGTGCTGCCGGCCGGCCGCGCCGAGGCCACCACCGCTGTCGCCCAGGCCAACCAGCAGTCCCTCTTCATCGGGGCCAAGACCAAAAGCTATGAACGCCTCCCGATGCTCTTCGCCGTGGTCTCGCTGTTCATCGGCACGTTCCTCGTCATCAACACCTTCACCATGCTCGTGGCACGCCGTACCCGCGAGATCGCGTTGCTGCGGGCGATCGGCGCCACCCGCCGCCAGGTGATCCACTCGGTCCTTGCCGAGGCGGCCCTGGTCGGTCTCGCCGCGTCCGCTCTCGGGTTCGTGCTGGGGCTGGGGGTGGCCACGGTGCTGCCGAACGCACTGGACACGTCTGGTGACCTGCTGCCCAGTGGGCCGCTGGTGATCGGCCCGACCGCGATTCTCGCCTCGCTCGTGGTGGGTGTCGGCGTCACCGTGCTCGCCGCCTGGCTGCCGTCGCACCGCGCGGCGCGGATCGCTCCCGTCGAGGCGATGCGCACGGCCGGGCAGCCGCCGTCCGTCGTGGTGTCCCGCGTCCGCGGTGCGGTCGGCCTGGCCATGCTCGTCCCGGGCGCGGGGCTGCTGTTCTCGCTGAGCGACGCGACGAGTGCCACCGACGCCAACCTGCAGACCGCGATGCTCGGTTGCGGCATCCTCGTGGCCGGTCTGATCGTGCTGGCCCCGCTGCTCGCCGGCCCGGTGATCCGCTGCCTCGGCCGACTCACCACCCGTTTCGGCGTCATGGGCGACCTCGCCCGCGAGAACACCCTGCGCGATCCGCGTCGTACTGCCGCCACCGCCGTCGCCCTGATGATCAGTACGGCGCTGGTCTCCGGTCTCGCCGCCGTCAACCAGTCCACGAGCGAGGCCCTGGACGCCCGGGCCGCCGCCGGACTGAGCGCCGACTACGTCATCAGCACCCGCAACACCACCACCGCCGTCGACTCCGCCGCCGTCCAGCGGGTAGCCGACGTGCCCGGTGTGCAGACCGCCTCCGCCGTGGCCGACTCCACCATCTCCGTCGGCCCCCTCGTCAAGACGGTCTCCGGGGTCGACCCGAAGACCGTCGACGACGTGATGAAGCTCCACTTCCTCAGCGGCTCCGCCAAGGACCTCGGCCCCGGCGAGCTCGCCGTCTCCCACGGCTTCGCCCGCGCCCACCACGTCACCACCGGCGAGCAGATCAGGGCGAGCATCGGTCCCGGAACCGGCGACCGCGACGAGCTCTACACCATCGTCGGCGTCTACCAGGACAACCCCACCGCCCAGGACGTCCTCGGCTACCGCGCCGACGTGCAGAAGCACGGCTACCTGCGCGACTCCGTGCAGCGCATCCTGGTCCGCACCAACGACGGCACGGTCTCCGAGAACCTGGAGAAGCACCTGCGAGCCGCCGTGAGCGACAGCCCGCTGCTGAAAGTCCAAAACCGTGCCCAGCTCGTCCAGGAACAGGCCGGCGTCGCCGGCGACCTGATGACCATGATGTTCGGGCTGCTCGCCATCGGCATACTGATCTCCGCGCTCGGCATGATCAACACCCTCGCCATGTCGGTCTCGGAGCGCACCCGGGAGATCGGCGTCCTGCGCGCCGTCGGCATGGACCGCTCCGGCATCCGCGGCATGATCCTCCTGGAGGCCGTCTGCGTCGCCGCCTTCGGCACCCTGCTCGGGCTGGCCGCCGGACTGTTCGGGGCGTGGAAGGTCAGCGGACTGGCCAACGGCGCAATCCCCCAGTACTCCTTCTCCCTCCCCTGGGGCACCCTCGCCCTCGTGGTCCTGCTCTCCCTCGCCGTCGGCGCGGCCGCCGCCGTCCTGCCCGCCCGACGGGCCGCCGCGCTCAGCCCACTGGAGGCGGCCGCAGAGGTGTAGGGAGACTGCCGGGTGCCCGACGCGACCCGGCACCACTGGGAAATGCCCTGCCGCGATCCGCGGCGCGGTCGCCACCGGCACCGGCACGTCTCGCGTGCGAGCCACCGCCGCGGACGCGCTCGAAGCCGCCCGGCCCTCGACATCGTCACCGGGGGCGCGCCGGGCGCGCCGGGCCGCCCGCACCGCCCCGACGCCAGCAGGGCCGGGCACTACGCACCACGAACGCTCACGGTCTTGTAATGCGCAGGTCGTCGGTTCGAATCCGACAGGGGAGCCGCGAAACCCCAGGTCACGTTGCCCGTGACCTGGGGTCCTCTGCGTTCCGGGGGTGGGCCGGGCCGGGCGCGGGCTCAGTGGCGGGGCTGGATGCCGAGGTCCGTGAGGAGGGCGCGGACGCGGCGTTGGATCTCGTCGCGGATGGGGCGTACGGCGTCGATGCCCTGGCCCGCCGGGTCGTCGAGTCTCCAGTCGAGGTAGGTCTTTCCGGGGAAGACGGGGCAGGTGTCGCCGCAGCCCATGGTGATCACCGCGTCGGATGCCCGGACCGCTTCCGCGGTCAGGACCTTCGGGGTTTCGGCCGACATGTCGATGCCGACTTCGGCCATCGCCTCGACGGCGGCCGGATTCACGACCGGTGCCGGTGCGGACCCGGCGGAGCGGACCTCGACCCGGTCCCCGGCGAGGTGGGTGAGGAAGGCGGCGGCCATCTGTGAGCGGCCGGCGTTGTGGACGCAGACGAACAGTACGGACGGCTTGGACTCAGGCACGGGCGCAGCCTTCCGGGGCGGTGGTCGGGGCGGTGGCCGGGGTGGCCGGGGGGAAGAACCGGCGGACGGCCAGGGCCACATGGACCAGGCCGATCAGGACCGGCACCTCGATGAGCGGGCCGACGACTCCCGCGAGGGCCTGTCCGGAGGTCGCGCCGAAGGTGGCGATGGCGACGGCGATGGCGAGCTCGAAGTTGTTGCCCGCGGCGGTGAACGCCAGCGTCGTGGCCTTCGGGTGGTCCAGGCCGACGGCGCGGCCGACGGCCATCGAACCGGCCCACATCACGGCGAAGTACACCAGCAGGGGCAGCGCGATGCGGGTCACGTCGAGGGGCTTGGAGGTGATGGCGTCGCCCTGGAGGGCGAACAGCACGACGATGGTGAACAGCAGGCCGTACAGGGCGAACGGGCCGATGCGGGGGATCAGGCGCGTCTCGTACCAGGTACGGCCCCGGGCCCGCTCGCCGAGGCGGCGGGTGAGGAACCCGGCCAGCAGCGGGATGCCGAGGAAGATCAGGACGGAGCGGGCGATCTCCCACACGGACACGTCCAGCGCGGTTTGCTCCAGACCGAGCCATCCGGGCAGCACGGAGAGGTAGAACCAGCCCAGCGCGGCGAAGGCGATCACCTGGAAGAGCGAGTTGAGGGCGACGAGGACGGCGGCGGCCTCGCGGTCGCCGCAGGCGAGGTCGTTCCAGATGATGACCATGGCGATGCAGCGGGCGAGACCGACGATGATCAGGCCGGTGCGGTACGCGGGCAGGTCCGGCAGGAAGATCCAGGCGAGGGCGAACATCAGGGCCGGGCCGACGATCCAGTTGAGGACCAGGGACGGGACCAGGAGGCGCCGGTCGCGGGTGACGGCGTCCAGGCGGTCGTAGCGGACCTTGGCCAGGACCGGGTACATCATCACGAGCAGGCCGAGCGCGATCGGCAGCGAGACGCCGGTGACGGTCACCCCCGCCAGCGCGTCCCCGAGCCCCGGGACGAGGCGGCCCAGACCGAGGCCGGCGGCCATGGCGATCAGGATCCACACGGCGAGGAAGCGGTCCAGGAACGACAGCCGCCCGGCGACCGGGCCCGTCGGCGCCGGCGCGGTGGTGGCTTCCGGGTTCACGAGGCGGCTCCGGCGGGTGTGGCCGCGGGGGTGGGCTGTCCGGCGGGATGGGTGAGGGCCGCGGCGAGACGGTCGGTCATCTGCGGGAGCAGGCGGTAGTACACCCATGTCCCGCGCCGCTCGGAGTCGATGAGTCCGGCCTGCTTCAGCAGCTTCAGGTGGTGGGAGATGGTCGGCTGCGAGAGATCGAAGGCCGGGGTGAGGTCGCAGACGCAGACCTCCCCGCCCGCGCGGGAAGCGATCATCGACAGCAGACGCAACCGCACCGGGTCGCCCAGCGCCTTGAACACCTTCGCCAGATCGGTGGCCCGGTCCTCGTCCAGCGGGGCGTCCAGCAGCGAAGGACAGCACCCCTCCGCACCGTCCTGGCCGAGCACCACAAGCTCTTGTTTCGACATACGTCTATGTTGACGTTCTTCGAATCAGGACGCAAGGTTGCATCGACAGACGTCAATGCAACCTGATCGGGGAGAACCGTCATGTCCCGTGTGCAGCTCGCCCTCAACGTCGCCGACCTCGAAGCCTCGGTGGCCTTCTACTCCAAGCTGTTCGGCGTCGAGCCCGCCAAGCGCCGGCCCGGCTACGCCAACTTCGCGATCGCCGAGCCGCCGCTCAAGCTCGTCCTGATCGAGGGCGAGCCCGGCCAGGACACCCGCCTGGACCACCTCGGCGTCGAAGTCGACTCGACCCGGACGGTCGCGGCGGCCGCCGAGCGTCTCGAGGAGGCCGGGCTCGCCACGTTCGAGGAGAACGACACCTCCTGCTGCTACGCCCTCCAGGACAAGGTCTGGGTCCACGGCCCCGGCCGCGAGCCCTGGGAGGTCTACGTCGTCAAGGCCGACGCCGACCGGATGGGCAAGAGCCCCGCGCTCGGGGGCGGTGACGCCTGCTGCGCCGGTGCGCCGGAGAACCCCGAGGCGCCGGAGAACCCCGAGGCGTCGGGGGTGCCGGAGGCTCCGGAGGTGTCGGAGACCTCGGAGGTGCCCGAGTCGTCGGACCGGACCGCTCCGGCCGCCGCGGCCTGTGGTTGCGGAGGCTGACGGGGAGGTCCGGGGCCCAGGGGCCGGCGGCGTCGGCGGGAGGTCCTACGCGGTGGCGTGCGCCGGCCCGCTTCGGTCCGTGGTCCGGCCGATGACGTCATGGAGGTACCGCACGGCGAGCTTCTCGGCATTCCGGTGCCGTTCGACGGGCGCGTCCCCGTCGGCGGACCACCGGCGGTAGAGGTCGACGGCGGCGAGGAGCGCCCGCCCGGCCTCGTCGCGGTCGTAACCGCAGAGTGTCGACCGGAGGGCATGCGCCTCCTCGGGGGCCATGGTCTCCAAGTGGCGCACGCCGCGCGGGAGTCCGCCCACCCGCCGGGCGGCCAGCGGGCCGAGCACGGTGTC
Source organism: Streptomyces sp. NPDC056347 (assembly GCF_042262625.1). Lineage (NCBI taxonomy): Bacteria > Bacillati > Actinomycetota > Actinomycetes > Kitasatosporales > Streptomycetaceae > Streptomyces > Streptomyces sp. NPDC056347. The sequence goes on from NZ_JBHJQP010000053.1 coordinate 12,749, forward strand.
ACGCAGGTGGGTGAGGCAGCTGATGGTCTCGAACAGCTCCCCGCGGCCGAGCTTCGTCGCGCCGTAGTGCACCCAGACCCAGAACCGGTCCTCGATCCACTGGGGATCGAGCGGCGCGGCGGCCGGCGGTCGCTGCGCCAGGCTGTCCGCCAGCAGTCCGTCGCGGTCCCAGAGGATCTCCGGATCCTCGATCCGCTCGGCGAAGTCGGACGCCCGGACGAACTTGAAGTCGACGTGCAGCAGGGGCGGCCCGACGAGCGTGACGATCAGGCGCGGTTCGCCGACGTGCTCCCCGGTGAATCCGGCCACCAGGGCGGACCACGAGCCGATCAGGGCGAGCCGCTCCCGCATGACCGCGTCGTACGCCTCGTCGTCGACGACGACGATCAGGTCCACGTCCGAGTACGTGTCGGGGCGGCCCTTCGCGAGCGAACCGGTGACCGCCACGCCCGCCACACGCGCGTCCTGCCGGATCCGGGGCAGCGTGTCGCCGAGGAACCGGCTGTGCAAGGGGGAGGGGATGTCCATCTGCTTTCCTTCCGGTCGGAGCAAAGCAGATCAACGTAACACCCGGCGCCTCGTCCGCCCGGGTCCAACCGGTCTCCCGTCGCCGCGCGTTCACCGGCGGGAGGTGCGGTCCCGCCGCCGTCGCCTCCCCGGGCCCATACCGGGCCCCGCCGCCGGGCCGATTCGTCGTACCGGGATCACCCGGTTCCGGTATTCGTGAAAATAGAATGACGCGCATTTTATGCGTGCAGCTTTCACGTATGGCCCCCTGGTGACGCCCGACTGGCGGCTGTGGTGCGGTAATTGGAATGCTATGACGAATTGCAATTTCATGGGGAAATGGGGTGGGCGCGCCTGTGGTCTTCGGAACTTGTAAAGGGCTAGAAAAGTGACACGCAATGTAATGCCCGCTTGCCGTTGGTGAATCCTGCCTTCTTGGAGTCAGGCGGGTCATCTCATGAACGGAGAAGTAGTCGATGACCGTCGAGACAAGCCCGTCGGAAACCGGGACGGCACAGGATCGGGCGCAGGGCCAGCTCAGCCTGAACACCGCCGCCGCGCGGAACCTCGCCACCACCACCAAGTCCGAACCCCAGATGCAGGGCATCAGCTCGCGCTGGCTGCTGCGGAAGCTGCCGTGGGTCAATGTCCCGGGCGGCTCCTACCGGGTCAACCGGCGACTGACGTTCACGGTCGGGGACGGGAAGGTCTCGTTCGAGAAGAACGGGTCCAAGGTTCGCGTCATTCCGCAGGAGCTGGCCGAGCTTCCCCTGCTTCAGGGATTCGAGGACGGCCCGGCTCTGGGGGCGCTGGCCGACAAGTTCGTCCAGAAGGAATTCGACCTCGGTCAGGTGATCGTGGAGGAGGGGCGCAAGGCCGATCACGTTTATCTGATCGTGCACGGCAGGGTGGACAAGGTGAGGCCCGCCAAGTACGAGGGCGATTCTGTCGTGGGCCGGCTGTCGGATGGCGACAGCTTCGGTGGAAACGTGCTGGCGGGCGCCGACGAGAAATGGGATTTCACGGCTCGCGCGGTGACCGCGACCACCGTTCTGGCGCTGCCCCACAGCGCGTACAAGGCGGTCCTCGGTGAGCACGAGGCGCTGCGGTCGCACGTGCAGAAGCGCAGCGCTGACGCGCAGAAGCCGACGAACAGGGCCGGTGAGTCCGCCATCGAGTTCCTGTCCGGCCACGACGGCGAGCCGATCCTGCCGACCACCTTCGCCGACTACGAACTCCATCCGCGCGAGTACGAGTTGAGCGTGGCCCAGACGGTGCTGAAGGTGCACAGCCGGGTCGCCGACCTCTACAACCAGCCGATGAACCAGACGCAGCAGCAGTTGCGGCTCACCATCGAGGCGCTGCGCGAGCGGCAGGAGAAGGAGATGGTCAACAACCCCGAGTTCGGGCTGCTCCACAACACCGACTTCGACCAGCGCATCCCGACCCACTCCGGCCCGCCCACCCCGGACGACCTCGACGACCTGCTGAGCATGCGCCGCGGTACCAACTACCTCTTCGCCCACCCGCGTGCCATCGCGGCGTTCGGCAAGGAGTGCAACAAGCGGGGCATCGCCCTCAGCAGCGCCGACGTCGACGGTCACCACATTCCCGCGTGGCGGGGCGTACCGATCCTGCCGTGCGGCAAGATCCCGGTCTCGGGCCACCAGACCTCGTCGATCATCGCCATGCGTACGGGCGAGGACAACGAGGGCGTCATCGGCCTCTACCAGACCGGGCTGCCCGACGAGGTGGAGCCGGGGCTCAACGTCCGGTTCATGGGGATCGACGAGAAGGCGATCATCTCGTACCTCGTCAGCACCTACTACTCGGCCGCCGTCCTGGTCCCGGACGCGATCGGGATTCTCGAAGAGGTTGAGGTGCGGCCGCGTGGCTGAGCGACGGGTCGGGCGCACGGGGAAGGGCTGAAGTGATGTCGTTGCTGTCCGGCGTGTTCGCCGCGCCCACGACGCACGGGACGGCGGCCCCGGGGAGTGCCCCGTGCTCCGGACCGGAACCGCCCGGGGTACGGGACCTGCCGGGTCCGCCGCCGGGCCTGTCCGGCCTTCCGGGCCCGCCGGACCTCTCGGCTCTTTCGGGCCTGCTGGACCCGCCGGGTCCGCCGGGCGCGCCGGACCTGCCGGATCCGGCGGCCGTGCGGCTCGCGGCCTCGGTGCGGCGGCCGGTGGTACGGCTCCCCACCGGCCCGACCGGCCTGGGCACCTCGGCTGCCCGGCAGCTCCTCCCACAGCCGGAGCAGCGGCCGGAGCAGCACCAGGAGCAGCACCAGGAGCCGGAGCCGGGCCCCGCGACGCCGCCCCGTGCCGGCGATCCGATCCCGGGTCTGTACTGCCCGCCCGCCGTGCCGGCCGATCCGGCCAAGGTCGCCGAGGTGGACCGTCGCCTCGAGGCCTGGGCCCGGGAGCTCAGCCTGTTCCCGCCCGAATGGGCCGGGGACTTCGCCGGGTTCCAGGTCGGCCGCGCGGTCGTCCTCCAGCACCCGGGGGCGGCCGATCTGGAGCGCCTCGTCGTCGCGGGGAAGCTGCTGGTCGCGGAGAACGTCGTCGACGACTGCTACTGCGAGGACTACGGCGGATCCCCCGTCGGCCTCGGCAATCGGCTCGTCATCGCGCAGAGTGCCCTGGATCCCCTGCACACCGCCGACGGATACCAGCAGCAGTGGCACGAGGGACTGGGCTCGGACGCTCCGCTGCGTTCCTACGACGCCGCGATCCGCGCCTTCCGCGAGATCGCCACCCCCAGCCAGGTCACCCGGTTCGTCCACGACGCCGCGCGGCTGCACCTGGGGTACCTGGCCGAGGGCGCCTGGGCGCAGACCCGTACCACGCCACCGGTGTGGCAGTACCTGGTGATGCGGCAGTTCAACAACTTCCGTCCCTGTCTGTCCCTCGTGGACTCGGTGGACGGCTACGAACTGCCCGAGCCGCTCTACTCCCGGCCCGAGGTCCAGCGCGTCACCGCGCTGGCCTGCAACGCCACCACGCTCGTCAACGACCTGTACTCCTTCACCAAGGAGATGGCCATCGACGAGCACCACCTGAACCTTCCGGTGGTGCTCGCGGCCGAGGACGGACGGGGGCTCAAGGACGCGTACCTGAAGGCCGTCGGGATCCACAACGAGATCATGCACGCCTTCGAGGACGAATCCCTCGTCCTGGCCGCCGGGAACCCGCTCCTGGCCCGCTACACCACCGGCCTCGCCGCGTGGGTCGCCGGCAACCACGAATGGCACCGCACGAACACCTACCGCTACTCCCTGCCCCACTACTGGTGAGAGAAGACACCCGCATGACCACCACCACAGCGCCCCGCACCAGCACGACAGCGGCCCCGGCCATCAGCCACTACCAGGCATCGGTGGCCGACTACTGGAACCGCGAGAAGAACCCCGTCAACCTCCGGCTGGGCGAGGTCGACGGCTTCTACCACCACCACTACGGCATCGGCGACGTCGACTGGTCGGTCCTGCAGGGCCCGCAGGACACCCGTGACGAGCGGGTCGTCGCCGAACTGCACCGCCTGGAGAGCGCCCAGGCCGACTTCCTCGCCGACCACCTCGGTGCCGTCGCCCCCGACGACCGGCTCCTGGACTCGGGCTGCGGCCGGGGCGGCGGCAGCCTGGTCGCCAACAAGCGGTTCGACTGCCACGTCGACGGGATCTCCATCTCCGAGACCCAGGTGGCCTTCGCCACCGACCAGGCCAAGAAGCGCGGCGTGGACGACAAGGTGCGGTTCCACCTCAAGAACATGCTCGACACCGGCTTCGCCACCGGCTCGTTCCGCGCCGTCTGGAACAACGAGTCCACGATGTACGTCGATCTGTCGTCGCTCTTCGCCGAGTACGCCCGCCTGCTCGCCCGCGGCGGCCGGTACGTCACCATCACCGGCTGCTACAACGACACCTACGGGCTGCCGTCCCGCGAGGTCTCGACGATCAACGCCCACTACATCTGCGACATCCATCCCCGCTCCGCCTACTTCAGGGAGATGGCGAACAACCGGCTCGTGCCGGTCGGCGTGGTGGACCTCACCGCGGCCACCATCCCGTACTGGGAGCTGCGCGCCCAGTCCTCCCTGGCCACCGGCATCGAGGACGCCTTCCTCACCGCGTACAAGAACGGCAGCTTCCAGTACCTGCTGATCGCGGCCGACCGGATCTGACCGAGTGGCCGGATGCGGGACGCCCCCGGACGCCCGGGCACGCGTCCCGCAGCGGCCTGCCGCAAGGCCCCGCCCGCACACCCGCGGCGGCACCGCGCCCGTCGGGGACGCCCCGCGGAACGGCGCTCGCGAGGAACCCGGCCAAGCCGCCCGCCCGGCGGCGGGGCACCCGGCAGGGACCGCGAAGCGGTGTGAGCCGGATCACCGTTGAGGTTGACCCCGGGGCAGGGTGGACGCTTCCCGTACCGGCAGGCCGCGATGGAGCGGCGGATGCGTACGAGGGAGTGGTCACGATGTTCAACAGCCTTTCCGAGCAGGGGTGTTCGGAGCTCCAGCGGATCCTGGACGGGATCGTCGAGTCCGGGATCGCCGGGATCACGCTGCGGGTGCGTGACGGTCGGGGCGAGTGGACCGGCAGTGCCGGGGCGGGCCGGCTGGGGGAGGGCGCCGAGCCGCCGGTCGACGGGCACGTACGGATCGGGAGCAGCACCAAGACGTTCGTCGCGGCCCTGGTGCTGGGGCTCGTCGCCGAGGGGCGGATCGGGCTGGACGATCCGGTGGACGGCCACCTGCCGGAGTTCGGGGTGGACCGGCGGGTCACGGTGCGGATGCTGTTGCAGCACACCAGCGGGATCTTCAACTTCACCGGGGAGTACTACGAGGACGGGACGACGGCCCCCGGCATCCCCGCCACCACCGCGGGCAAGGAGTGGGTCGACCGCCGCTTCACGGCCTACCCGCCACAGGATCTGGTGCGCCTGGCCCTGTCCAGGCCGGCACGGTTCGGGCCGGGCGAGGGGTGGAGCTACTCCAACACCAACTACGTGCTGGCCAGGCTGCTGATCGAACGGGTCACCGGCCGCCCGGTCGCCGAGGAGACGCGGCGGCTGATCACCGGACCTCTCGGCCTCTCGGGCACCACCGTCCCCGGCGCCGGGACGGACATCGCCGAACCGCACGCCCACGCCTACTACCGCTACGAGGACGGCGGCGAGGAGCGGACGGTCGACGTCACCCGCCTGGACCCGTCCTGGATCTCCAGCGGCGGCGACATGATCTCGACTTCGAAGGACCTGCAGACGTTCTTCTCCGCCCTGGTCGGCGGGAAGCTCCTGCCGGCCGGACTGCTGGCCGAGATGTGCGCGACGCGCCCGACCCCCGCACCCGGCATGGGCTACGGCCTCGGCGTCTTCGTGCAGGACCTCGGTGACGGCGTCACCGTCATCACCCACAACGGCGGCGCCGCCGGGCACGCGGCGCTGATGTACAGCACGCCCGACGGTGCCACGACCCTGACCGGCACGCTGAACTACGTGGACGATGCCGCGCTTTCCCTGGCCCCGGCGTTCCAGCAGGCGACGCAGCGGCTCGTGGACGCGGTCTTCGGCGGCGGGCAGGCCGGTCCGGCGGCGCGGCCGGGGGAGTGAGGGTCGGTGCCCCGTACCCGTGGCCGGACCCCGCCGCGCGTTCCGGGCAGACTGGGCGGATGAACAACGGGGTCACGATCGGGCAGGCGGCGGCCTTCGCCGGCGTCACGGTGAAGACGGTGCGGCACTACCACAAGCTCGGCGTGGTCGAGGAGCCGGAGCGGGACGGATCCGGCTACCGGCGTTACGGGTCACGCGAGTTGCTGCGGCTGGTGCAGGCCCGCACGCTGGCCGCCGCCGGGGTGCCGCTCGCCGGGATCGGTGAGCTGCTCGACGCCGACGCCGCGCGGTTCTCCGTCGCGCTCGTCGATGTCGAGCGTCAACTGACGCAGAAAATAGATGAGTTGACGGAGCGGCGCGAGACGCTGCGGCGGCTCGCCGACGTCGACCGGGCGCTGCTGCCGGAGCGGGCGGTGGCGCTGCTGGAGCGGATGCTCGGGCTCGGCTTCGACGAGGACGAGGCGGCAGCCGCCCGGGAGGGGCTGGTGCTCGCCCGGGCGCTGGTGCCCGAGGGCTTCGACGAGTACCTGGCGCGTGTCGAACACGCCCTGGACGACGCCGGGTTCGTCGCGCTGAGCAGGCGCGCGGCGGAGTCCTCCGGCTGGGCGCCGGACGACCCCCGTATCGACGAGGTCGCCGGTGCGCTGGCCGACCACTACCTCGCCAACCCGGAACAGCTCGAGATCGTGACCGGTCTCCGGGCCCGGACCGAGGCCGCCACCCGGTACGAGATGGTCGCCCGCCACGGCGAGGAGGAGGCGCCGGGCTCGGCCCGGCTGGCCGCACTCGTCGAGGCCAGGCTCCGCGCCGCGGGCGTCCGTATCCCCGGGGCACGCTCCTCCCGCTGAGGGCGGGCGGCTCCGCACGTCTCGGCGGCGATGCGGAATACGCGATCTCATCGGTTCCCCGTCCGATGAACCGGACCTTTTCCCCGAGCTGAAAAGGAATGGTCCCCCCGATTCCTTCCCCGCCACCATATGAGGGGCTCAAGAACGAGCCTTCGACGGGAAAGCCGCGATCCGGACCGGGGCCGCGGCGTGAGAACTGGGGGAATCAAGCATGGGCAAGACGCGTAGTGCGATAGCCAGGACCGTCGCGGCGGCCGCAGTGATCGCCGCCGGAGCGAGCCTGTCGCTCAGCGGCAGTGCCTCCGCCGCGAGCGCGGCCGCCACCATCCACGGCTGCCCGTCCGGGGCCGTCTGCCTCTACCCGAACGCCGGCTGGGCCAACGACAAGCCCACGTACATCTTCTACTCCTACGGGGCCCACCGGATCTACAACCAGTACGGCATGAAGCGGATCTACAACCACCAGACCGGTGGCGCCACCGCCCGCAACTGCTACGACGTGGCCGGCAACAACTGCGCCGGGTACCAGAAGGCCGACACCTACTACGACTACGACTACACGCCGTACAACTCCATCCGGCTCGTCCCGTAGGGCGACCGGCACGGCGGTCCGGTGAACAGGTGAACTGAACAGGTGAACCGAATCGGTGCACACCGCGGTGCGCGCCGCGGCCTGCGGGGAATTCCCTGAATGATTCCCCGCAGGCTCTTCCGGCGTTTTTCTTGGCCCGCCGTTCTTTCCGTTTCCGCTTTACCCTCTTCTTTTCTTCCGGGGCGGGTCAGCGGTAGCGGCCGAAGCGTTCCGTGACGACCGGCAGCCGGTCCGCGGCCAGGGCGTGCGCGGCGGCCCTGGGGGTGGTGCCCCCGGCCTCGGCGCGGGTCAGTATCCGGTCGACCAGGGTGCGCATCGAGCGGCGGACGTGGGCGAACGCCTCGTCGGCGTCGGCGCCGATGTCGCCGAAGAGCGTCCACCACCACCAGGCGTTCGTACCGGAGTTGACGACGACGTCCGGCAGTACGGTGATGCCGCGGGCGGCCAGCAGCGCCTCCGCCCCGGGCAGTACGGGCATGTTGGCGGCCTCGACGACCCAGCGGGCCGTGATGTCCGCCTGGTTGACGGTGTCGACGGCGTACGAGACGGCGGCCGGAACCAGCACGTCGGCGTCGGCGGAGAGCCAGGCGCCGGGCGGCAGTTCGCGGTCCTCGGGGCGGAGCGCGCCCCGGTCCACCGTGCCGTGCCCGTCGCGCGCGGCGAGCAGCGCCTCGATGTCCAGGCCGTCCGGGTTGGCGACGGTGCCCTTGATGTCGGCGACCGCGACGACCCGCAGTCCTGCGCGGTCCAGGAAGCGGGCGGTGGCACCGCCCATGGTGCCGAGCCCCTGCACCGCGACGCGGGTGCCGCGGTGCGGGACACCGGCCCGGTCCAGCGCCGTGAGCACCGACTCGGCGACCCCGCAGCCGCCCACCAGCTCGTCCAGGCCGATGCCGTCCACCTCGATGGCGAAGGCGTCGGCGAGGCGCCGGCGGGCCGCGTCCTCGTCGTCCAGGAGCGGGTAGACCGCCTGGACGGAGGAGACCAGGCCCGCTTCGGCGGCGGCCCGGTCGACCAGGTCCTGGGTGAGGCCGAGATCCTCGCCGGTGGTCCAGAAGTGCTCGATGTACGGGCGTACGGCACGCAGGTAGCGGACGAGGACGCCGTACGCGGCGGGGTCGCGCGGGTCGCAGTCGATGCCGCCCTTGGCGCCGCCCAGCGGGATGTAGCGGGCGGCCGGGTCGTAGTGCAGCAGCTCCTTCGTCGTCATGCCGCGGGCCAGTCCGGCGACCTCCTCCAGCGTGCACCCGGCCCGCATCCGCAGGCCGCCGCTGGAGACACCGCGCACCAGACGGTCGATGACCAGGTGGCCCCGGTGACCGGTCTCCTCGTCGGTCCAGGTGAGGGAGATCAGCGGGGCGTTGTCGGCGGACGGGGTCATCGGGACGGCTCCTCGGGAACGGTGATGAGGGTGGGGCCCTGGGTGTCCAGGGCGCGGCGCAGCGCCTCGGCGAGCGCCTCGGGGGAGTCGGCGCGTACGCCGTGGCCGCCGTAGGCGCGGGCCAGTGCGGGCAGGTCGACCGGTGGCAGGTCGACGGCGGTGGGGCGGTCGCCGCGGGCTGCCATCTCGTCGCGGATCTCGCCGTAGCCGCCGTTGTCGAAGACCACGACGGGCAGCGGGAGTCGCAGCTGTACGGCGGTGGCCAGTTCCTGCACGGAGAACTGGAGGCCGCCGTCGCCGCTGAGCGCGACCACCGGACGGTCCGGGGCGGCCACCTTCGCGCCGATCGCGGCGGGCAGCGCGTAGCCGAGCGTGCCGAAGCCCGTCGGGTGGAGGTAGCGGCCCTCCGGACCGATCGGCAGGTGCGGGAGCGCGCCGTTGTAGCAGCACTGGGCGCTGTCGGAGGTGAGGACCGTGTCGGCGGGGAGCACGGACCGCATCGCGGCCAGGTACGGCAGCAGACGGGCGTCCAGCTCCCGGGTCCCGGCGTCCCGTTCGGCGCGCAGGGCGGTGACGGACCGGTGCGCTTCCGGGCGGGCGGGGCCGGTGGCGGGGAGTGCGTCGAGGAGGGCGCGCAGGGTGGGGCGGGCGTCGCCGACCAGCGGGATGTCCGCGGGCAGCCCCGCGTACATCTGTGCCGGGTCGAGGTCGGCCCGTACGAGCGTGCCGGCGAGCGCGGGCGGCGGCGACCACAGGTCGGACTCGGCGAGCTCCGTGCCCACCGCGAGCACCACGTCGCGCTCCGCGAGCCAGCGCTGGACGGCCGGGCTGTGCAGCGAGACGCCGAGCGCGAGCGGGTGGCGCTCGGGGACGATTCCCTTGCCGTTGGCCGAGGTCACCACGGGGGCGTCCAGCAGTTCGGCCAGGAGCAGGCACTCGGCGGCGGCCCCGCGCGCACCGCCGCCCAGCACGATCCCGGGCCGGACGGCCGCCCGCAGCGCCGCGGCGGCCTCCGCGACCGCCCCGGGGTCCGCCGCGACGGGCGGGACCGGTGGGGCGAGGCGTACCGGCCCGGCCGGTCCGGCGGCGGTGAGCAGGTCCAGCGGGACCTCGATGTGCACGGGCCGGGGGCGCCGCGTACGGAAGAGCGTGAAGGCGCGGGCGACGGCCACCCCGATCTCCTCGGCCGAGGACACCCGGTGGCTGACCGCGGCGACGCCCCGCAGCGCCTCGGTCTGGCTGCGCGTCTCGTGCAGCAGCCCGGTCGACTGGCGGGGGTGGCGCAGCGGCATGCCGGGGGAGACCACGAGCAGCGGGACGCTGTCGGAGTACGCCTGGCCGACGGCGGCCGCGATGTTCAGCAGGGCCGGGCCGGTGGTGGTGAGCGCGACGCCGGGGCGGCCGCTGACCCGGGCGTAGGCGTCGGCGGCGTACCCCGCGCCCTGTTCGTGGCGGGGGTTGACGTGCTCGATCCGGTGGGCGGCCAGGTGCCGGTAGATCTCCAGGTTGTGCGTGCCGGGGATGCCGAAGGCCCGGGTCACGCCGTGTGCGGCGAGTGCCCGGACCAGGGCCTCCCCGCCGGTGATCGGGGCGGTGGCGGCGGGGGGACCCGACGGGGTGGCTCCAGACACTGCGCGGACTCCTTACTGAATGAACAGTCAGTATTCGGAGTCCGGCGCGCCCCTGTCAATGCGCGCGAGTATTGAACGCGTGTTCAGTTGTCGGATCATCCGGACCGCACTGCCCCACCCCGGTCCGGGGCGGGTGTGGGTGGCGCACCGGCGGGGCAGCGGCCTTCCGCCGTTTCCCGGGCCTTTCGCTCCACCGGGCGATCCGCCCCGGGGCGCCGTCATTCGGATGCGTACGCCGGACGGTGGGAGGTCGGCGGCCGTGGGGCGTGTTACGGACGGACGCCGGGGCGAATCCCTACGTTGCCCGGCATGAGGCTGAGACATTTCGGTGCCCCGAGCAGAGGCCGGGGCCGTAGTCGGGGACGGGGCAGGCTGGGACGCCTGGCCGCGGGCGGGCTCGGTGTGCTCGGGCTGGTGGCGGCCGGACTGGGGCTGCCCGCCCAGTCGGTCGCCGCCCAGCCCGCGGGCGTGCCCCTGGTGAACGAGACGTTCACCGGGGCCACCGCGGACCCGGAGTTCGAGGCGTTCGGGCCCGCCTGCCTGACCGGCGCCCCCCAGGCCCCGGCGCCCGGCCCCGGCACCCACCCGCTCACCGGCTGCCCGGCCGGGGCCACCGGCCCCGTACCGCCGGACAACGCGGCGCCGCGCGGCTACCTCAGGCTGACCGACGCGTCCCACGACCAGTCCGCCGCGGTGCTCTACAACCACGCGCTCCCCGCCAACCAGGGCCTGGTCACCAGCTTCGACCAGTGGCAGTACGGCGGCACCACCAACCCGCCCGCCGACGGCATCTCGTTCTTCCTCATCGACGGCGCCGCCTCGCTGACCGCCCCGGGCGCCTTCGGCGGCAGCCTCGGCTACGCGCAGAAGCTGCCCAACGACGACCCGGCCGAGCCCTTCCTGCCGGGAGTCAACCGCGGGTACGTCGGGGTCGGCCTCGACGTGCTCGGCAACTACTTCGGCGACTGGGAGCGCCGCGGTACCGGCTGCACCACCCGCTCCCCGGCCGGTACGGCCTTCCGCGTCCCGGCCCCCGGCCAGAACATGGTGACGCTGCGCGGACCGGGCGACGGCACCGAGGGCTACTGCTTCCTGGACGCGACCACCAGCAACTTCTCCACCACCGGGCCCTGGCCCTCCACCCTGCCGGGCCAGCTGCACGGACCGACCACCTCGATCCCGGCGGACGCCACTCCGGCACAGGCCGAGGCGCTGCTGGAGCCCTCCCGCCGCACGGTGACCGTGGAGATCTCCCCGTCGCCGAACCCGGTGATCACCGTCGCGATCGACTTCCACGACGGCAACGGCAGCCGGCAGGTGCTCTCCACCCCGGCGCCCCAGCCGGTGCCCAGCACCTACAAGTTCGGCTTCGCCGCGTCGACGGGGCTGTTCACCGACGTCCACCTGATCCGGAACGTCAGCGTCCACCCGGCCGCGCCGCTGCCCCAGCTCAACCTGGTCAAGCAGGTCTCCCAGGAACCGCCGCTGGAGCTGCCGCTGACCCCCGGCACGAAGGTGCCGTACGAGTACGTGGTGACCAACAGCGGCGGTGTGCCGCTGACCGATGTGGCCGTGACCGACGACCGGGTCACCGGCATCACCTGCCCACGGACCACGCTCGCGGTGGGCGCGTCGATGACCTGTACCGGCACGTACACCGTCACCCAGGCGGACGGCGCCGCGGGTTCGGTCACCAACGTCGCCACCGCGCACGGCCGGGCCGACGACACCCCCGTCGAGTCGCCCCCGGACGAGGTCACCCTGCCGGTGGAGTCCGGCCCCGGCGTCCGACTGGAGAAGTCGGCGGACGACACCCGGGTGTACGAGGTCGGCGACGAGGTGACGTACACGTACACCGTCACCAACCTCGGCCCGCAGCAGCTGACGAACCTCTCGGTCAGCGACGACCGGGTGACGGGCGTGACCTGCACCGCGACCACGCTCGCCCCGAACGGGCAGCCCGGTGACAGCACCACCTGCACCGGCACCTACCGGATCACCGAGGCCGACGCGGACGCCGAGTCGGTCACCAACGTCGCCACCGCGCACGGCCGTTCCGGCGGCACCGACGTGGAGTCGGAGCCCGACGAGGAGACCGTGCTGGTCGCCTCCGAACTGAGCCTGCACCTGACGAAGTCGGTCGACGACAGCCGGGTCTACCGGCCCGGTGACCGGGTGACGTACACGTACACCGTCACCAACACCAGCAGGGTGACGCTCACCGGCATCGGGGTCACCGACGATCTCGTGCCGGACGTGACCTGCGCGGCCACCACCCTGCCCCCGGGCGCCTCCACCACCTGCACCGGCACGTACACCGTCACCCAGGCGGACGCCGACCGCGGCGAGGTCGCCAACGTGGCCGCCGCACACGGGCAGTTCGGCCGCACCGAAGTGGAGTCGGAGCCCGACGACGCCCTCGTGCGCACCGAGCCGGAGACCGTGGCCTCGCTGCACCTGACGAAGAAGGTGGACACCTCGCGCGTCTACAAGGTGGGCGAGAGGGTGACGTACACCTACACCGTCACCAACACCGGTTCCCAGGAGCTGACCGGGATCGTGGTGGACGACGACCGGGTGACCGGTGTGACCTGCGAGGCGACCACGCTCGCCCCCGGCGCCTCGACCACCTGCACCGGTACGTACACCGTCACCGCGGCGGACGCCGACCGCGGTGACGTCGTCAACAACGCGGTGGCCACCGCGCGCAACGGCACCGTGGTGTCCAACACGGACCAGGCCCGCATCACCGTCGAGAAGAAGAAGCCGTGCAGCGGCAAGGGCTGCAAGCCGAAGCCCAAGCCGAAGCCCTGCCACGACAAGAGCTACTGCCACACCTGATCAGGTCCACCCGCACGCACGGGCACCCGTCACCCCTCCCGGTGGCGGGTGCCCGCGCGTGTGCGGTCAGTGCCGTCCGGACAGCCGGTCCGCGAACTTCGCCACCGGGTCCGTACCGGCCCGCGGCGAGGCCAGTTCGCGCCGGTCGGCGGCGCGGTAGGCCGCGTACATGCCGTGCACGCCGATCCAGCGGAAGGGCTCCGGCTCCCAGCGCCGGACCTTGTGGCCGACCCAGGGGAGGGCGGTCAGCTCGGTGGGGCCGGACTGGCCGGAATCCTGCTGGACCAGGTCGCGCAGGGTACGGGCGGCGAGGTTGGCGGTCGCCACGCCGGAGCCGACGTAACCGCCCGCCCAGCCGAGCCCGGTGGAACGGTCCAGGGTGACCGTGGCGCACCAGTCGCGCGGGACGCCGAGCACCCCCGACCAGGCGTGGTCGATGCGGGCGCCCGCGGCGGCGGGGAAGAAGCGGACCAGGATGTCGCGCAGCGCCTCGACGGTGGCGGGCTGGGTGCGGCCGTCGTTGTCCGTGCCGGAGCCGTAGCGGTAGGGCACGCCCCGGCCGCCGAGCGCGATCCGGTCGTCGGCGGTGCGCTGGGCGTACATGTAGGCGTGGGCCATGTCGCCGAGGGTCTCGCGGCCCTCCCAGCCGATGGTGTCCCAGACCGACCGCGGCAGCGGCTCGGTGGCGATCATCGAGGAGTTCATGGGGAGCCAGGTGCGCCGCTGGCCCTTGAGGTTCGCGGTGAACCCCTCGGTGCAGCGCAGGATGTACGGGGCGCGGACGGTGCCGTACGGGGTGCGGGCGTGCTTGGGGGCGATCTCGGTGACCGGGGTCGACTCGTGGACGGTGACGCCGAGCGCCTCGACGGTGGCGGCGAGCCCCTGGACGAGCTTGACCGGGTGCAGCCGGGCGCCGTGCGGGGTCCAGGTGGAGCCGACGGCCCCGGCGACGTTGACGCGTTCGCAGGTCTCCCGGGCGCCGCGCAGCACCCGGTCCGTCTCGCCGAACGCGATCTCCACGGAGTGGAAGTCCTTGAGCCGGGCCAGCTGGGCGGGGGTGTAGGCGACTTCGAGGACGCCGCCCCGGTGGATGTCGGCGTCGATGTTCTCCTCGCCGGCCACCCGTACGACCTCGTCGACCGTCTCGTTCATCGCCTTCTGGAGCCGGACGGCGGCCTCGTGGCCGTGCAGCTTCGCGTAGCGGTCGCGGCCCGCGATGCCGTTGTACAGCCAGCCGCCGTTGCGCCCGGAGGCGCCGTATCCGCAGAACTTGGCCTCGAGGACGGTGATGTTGAGGAAGGGGACGGCCTTCTTGAGGTAGTAGGCCGTCCACAGCCCCGTGTACCCGCCGCCGACGATGCAGACGTCGGCGGTGGTGTCGCCGGGGAGGGGGTCCCGGCCGAGCGGAACGCCCTGGTCCGCGTACCAGAACGATATGCCGCCGTTTACGGTGCTGACGGTGCTCATGTTGCCCCTGCTTCGTCCGGTTGTGGAGCCCTCGTGGCTCTCGGGCGGGACGTTACTGCGCGCGGGGCTCTCCCGTCCCGCGCCGGGACCGGGTGAGCGGGTAGCAGGCGAGGCCGATGAGCACGGCGGAGAAGTGGCCGAGATCGGTGAAGGTGCGGCCGGTGATGAGTGGGATGCCGTAGAAGACGAGCACGGCGAAGGCGTACGCGTACCGCCAGGGCGCCGGGACGCGGTACGTGAGCACGGCGACCACTCCGGCGAGCGCGTAGCTGACCCCGACGTCCAGGGTGTCGGCCGCGGACGGTGCCACCTGCCCGTGCCGGATTCCCCAGGCGAGGACGCCTTCGCTGGCGAGGGTGGCGAGCACGTGCGCCAGGACGACGACGGCGAACCAGCGCAGCGTGCCGAGCCAGCGCTCGGCGGTCGCGTGGAAGACGGTGTAGAGCAGGGCCCACGGCAGCCAGTTGCCGCCGTCGATCCAGAAGGCGCTGGAGATCAGGACGCGGACCGGGTCGTGGCTGAGTTCGTGGATGTTGGTGGAGCGCTGGCGCAGGAAGTCCTCCTCGAAGTCCGTCGACATGGAGCGGACGACGACCGTGGTGACGAAGAGCGCGGCCAGCCAGACGTAGGTGCCGGGCGCGCTGCGGATCCAGGAACCGATGCTGCGGAGCCACCGGACGGCGGCACCGGGGAGCCGGGCGGGCGGTGCGGGGCTGCTCGGGGTCATATCCGATTGACGCACGGCCCCGGGACCGGCGGCGGGACCGACATCCCGGAGCCCGGGGCGCGTGGGGGGCGGGGCGGGCGGAAGGAGGGTGTCTGTCTACCCTGCCCCCATGATCCGTACCGCTGTTCCCGAAGATGTCCCCGCCATCCACGCGATGATCCGTGAGCTGGCCGAGTACGAGAAGGCCCCGCACGAGGCGCGGGCCACCGAGGCGCAGCTGCACGAGGCACTGTTCGGCGAGCGGCCCGCCGCGTACGCGCACATCGCCGAGGCGGACGACGGGGAACCGGTCGGCTTCGCGCTGTGGTTCCTGAACTTCTCCACCTGGCGCGGGGTGCACGGCATCTACCTGGAGGACCTGTACGTACGCCCGCAGCGGCGCGGCGGCGGCCACGGGAAGGCGCTGCTGCGGGAGCTGGCACGGATCTGCGTGGAGCGCGGCTACCAGCGCCTGGAGTGGTCGGTGCTGGACTGGAACGCCCCGTCCATCGCGTTCTACGAGTCGCTGGGCGCCCGGCCGCAGGACGGGTGGACGGTGTACCGGCTGACGGACGGGTCGCTGGCGGAGCTGGGCGGGCGGGGGTAGCGCCTTCCGTCCGGACCGGGCCGCCGCGGGGACGTTGTCAGTGCGATGGGCCACGATGGGCCCATGGCACGCAGCAGCGGGAAGACGGCGAAGCAGACCATCGCGGCGGCACGGCGGCCGGAGGTGCGCCTCCCGCCGCTCGTCCCGTACGACGGCGCGGGGCTTGAGCCGGACGGCGACTACGACGGGGTGCGGTTCGGGGCGACGGACCTCTCGGACGGGTCGGGGCGGGGCGCCCGGTTCATGGACTGCGCCCTGGACGGCTGCGCGCTGGACCGTACGCGGCTGGCCAGGGCCCGCTTCATCGACTCGGTGCTGACCGGCGTACGGGGCGTGGGCACCGATCTCGCGGAGGCGTCGCTGCGCGACGTGGAGGTGGTGGACGCCCGGCTGGGCGGGGTGCAGCTGCACGGCGCGGTGCTGGAGCGGGTGCTGGTGCGCGGCGGGAAGATCGACTACCTGAATCTGCGCGAGGCCCGGCTCACGGACGTGGTGTTCGAGGGCTGCGTGCTCTCCGAGCCGGATTTCGGGGGCGCGCGGCTGGCCCGGGTGGAGTTCCGCGACTGCGTGCTGAGACGGGCCGACTTCAGTTCGGCGCGGATGGAGTCGGTGGATCTGCGGGCGGTCGCGGAGCTGGACATCGCGCGCGGTGTGGAGCGGCTGGCGGGCGCGGTGATCAGCCCGGCCCAGCTGATGGACCTGGCGCCCGCCTTCGCGGCGCAGATCGGGGTGCGGGTGGAGGCGTAGCCGCAGCCGGACGGGGGCGGTGCGGATGCTGCGTGGCCGTGGCCGTGGCCGTGGCCGTGGTTGTGGGGGCGCGGCGGTTCGTGCTCAGATACGGGGGAAGCGGGCCTGGAGGTCCCAGACCACGGGGTTGTCGGCGAGCCCTTCGTGCAGGTCGAAGAGGTCGGCGAGCAGATCGTGCAGGAAGTCGCGGGCCTCGCGGCGCAGCACCGAGTGGCCGAAGGTGAGCGGGGGCTCGTCGCCGGGCATCCAGTCGGCCTCGATGTCGACCCAGCCGAAGCGGCGCTCGAAGAACATCAGGTCGGACGACTCGGTGAAGTCCAGCTCGGCGTACTGCCGCCGGTGCGAGCGGTTGCCGCGCGGGTCCTGGTCGATCCGCTCGACGATGTCGCACAGCGCCCACGCGAAGTCGAGCACCGGCACCCATCCCCAGGCCGTGGACAGCTCGCGGTCCTCCTTGGTGTCCGCGAGGTAGACGTCCCCGCAGAACAGGTCGTGCCGCAGCGCGTGGACGTCCGCGCGGCGGTAGTCGGTCTGCGGCGGGTCGGGGAAGCGCCGGGAGAGGGAGTAGCCGATGTCGAGCACGCCTCGATGGTGTCATGCCCGGAACGTCGTCAACGCCGGGCGACCGATGCCCCGATCCGGTGAACGGCCGGGGAATCCCCGTCTTGGCATATGTCAGGCGCATAGCTTTTTGCGCATGGTCAGCTCACCTCATGAAGCGCAGCACCGGATCTTCCAGGAGAATCCGTCGCTGTTCACCAGTGCCTTCCGGGCGCTGGGTGTGCCTTTCCCGGAACCGGTCGCCGTGTCCCTGATGGACACGGACCTGACCGAGATGCGTCCCGTCGAGCGGCACGTCGACACACTGTTGCGGATCGACGTCGTGGGCGGCGGCTGCTACTTACTGGCGATCGAGGCCCAGGGCAGGAAGGACCCGGAGAAGCGGAGCAGCTGGGCGTACTACCTCGCCCACTTGTTCGCGAAGTTCCGCTACCCGCCGGTGCTGCTGGTCGTCTGCCGGGACAAGGCGACCGCTGAATGGGCGGCCGAGCCGATCCGTATCGGGCTGGAGAAGCACCCGAGCCTCGCTGTGTTCCCGCTGGTCCTGGGGCCGCACAACGTTCCCGTCGTGACGGACGCCGCACGGGCCGCCGAGGACATTCCCATGGCGGTGTTCTCCGCGATCACACATGGTAACGATCAGGACATCGCTGCCATACTGGAAGCCCTCGCCGTGGCGCTCAGAGCCACGGACGCCGATGCCGCGGCGATCTTCGCCGAATTCACCGAGGCGGGGTTGGGAGATACCCCGGCCCGCGAGATCTGGAGGAACTTGATGAGCACGAGCCTCAGCCACTTCCGCGGCATCGTCGCCGAGAGCTTCCGCGACGAGGGCCGCGAAGAGGGCCGCGAAGAAGGCATCGCGAAGGAGCGTTCCCTGAGTGTGCTGCGGATGCTGGACCGCCGGGGCGTGGACGTGAGCGCCGCCGCCCGGGAGCGCATCGGCTCGTGCCGGGAGCTGAGCACGCTCGACCTCTGGGTCGACCGGGCGTTCACGGTGAAGACGACCGACGAGCTCTTCGACCGCGGCTGACGACGGGCCTCACGGCAGCAGGCGCTGTTCCTTCGCGACGGCCACGGCGCCCGCGCGGGTGTCGACGCCGAGCTTGTCGTAGATCCGGCCGAGGTGGGTCTTGACCGTGGCCTCGCTGATGAACAGGGCGCGGGCGATCTCGCGGTTGCCCAGGCCCTGGGAGAGCTGGGCCAGGATGTCGCGTTCGCGGTCGGTGAGGGTGGGCAGCGGCTTGCGCATCCGGGCCATGACCCGGCTGGCCACCGGCGGCGAGAGCGTCGTACGGCCCTGGGCGGCCGAGCGGATCGCGGCGAAGAGCTCCTCGGGGCGCTCGGCCTTCAGCAGATAGCCGGTGGCGCCCGCCTCGATGGCCCGGGTGATGTCGGCGTCCGTGTCGTAGGTGGTGAGGACGAGCACATGGACGCCGGTGGCGGAGATCCGGCGGGTGGCCTCGACGCCGTCGATGCCCGCGCCGAGCTGGAGGTCCATCAGGACGACGTCCGGGGCCAGCTTGGCGGCCAGGGCGACGGCCTCCTCGCCGCTGCCGGCCTCGCCGACGACCTCGATGTCCGGTTCGCTGCCGAGCAGGGCGAGCAGACCGGCGCGTACGACGACGTGGTCGTCGCAGAGCAGGATGCGTACGGGCGGCGTCGCGGTCATCCGGGGTCCTTCGTGGCGGCGGGCGGGGTGGCGGGGGTGAGGGGCACGGCGGCGGACAGCACCGTACCCTCGCCCGGCGCCGACTCGATGGTCAGTGTGCCGCCGAGCTGGCTCAGCCGGGCCCGGATCGCGGGCAGCCCGTGGCCGCGCACGCTGCCGGTGGCCCGGGTGGACCCGGCGGGGGTGAAGCCCCGCCCGTTGTCGGCGATGTCCAGGACGACCCGGTCGTCGAGGTGGGTCAGCGTCAGCGCCGCCTCGGTCGCGTGGGCGTGCTCCTTCACGTTGGCGAGCGCCCCCTGGGCGATACGGAGCAGGGCGGACTGGGTCCGGGCGGGCAGCGGGGCGTGCCCCTCGCCCTCCACATGGCAGCGGACGGTGAGCCGCCCCTGCCCCTGCGCGGTCTCCCGGGCGGCCAGTGCGTGCAGGGCCGCCTCCAGCCCGCCGCCCTCCGCGAGATCGGCCGGGGCCAGGTCGTGGACGAAGCGGCGGGCCTCGGCGAGATTGCGTTCCGCGATGCCGGTGGCCGTACGGACGTGGCGGCGGGCGGTCACCGGGTCGGCGTCCCAGGTGCGGTCGGCGGCCTGGAGCAGCATCTGCTGGCTGGACAGGCCCTGGGCCAGGGTGTCGTGGATCTCCATGGAGAGCCGCTGGCGCTCGGCGAGGGTGCCCTCGCGGCGTTCGGTGGCGGCCAGTTCGCGGCGGGTACGCAGCAGGTCGTCGATGAGCTGCCGCTGCCGTTCGGACAGTTCGCGCTGGCGCTCGGCCTGGCGCCGCATGTGGACGAAGACCGCCGTGGCGATCGCCGCCACGGCGGGCGGGGCGAGGACCAGGTTCGGGTCGAAACCCCGGGCCAGCCGCAGCTGCGCGGCGACGACGAAGAGGGTGAGCAGGGCGACGAGCGCGAGCGCGGCCCGCGGCGGCAGGATGCGCAGCCCGGTGAAGAAGAGCGGCACCGCGCACCACGCGAAGCTCGGCGCGAGGACCACCACCACCATCCACACGGCGACCAGCACGCCCAGCCACAGCAGCGACCGGGGTGTGGGACGAGAGCCGAGCACCGGCCCCAGCACGTACAGCACGGCGAGCGCCACGGAGAGCGCGATGATCCACGGGGTGCGGGCCTCGCCGGGGTGGCGCAGCAGGAAGCGGGTGAGCGAGGCGCCGAGCAGCAGGAAGAACGCGGCGTGCATCAGGAGCGTGAGCCACCGGGCGTCCGGGTCGTCCCCCCGCGCCGCCCCGACGGCGGGGAAGCCGCCCCGGGGCCGCGCCGCCCCGGTGCCCCCAAAGCCGCCCGCGGCCCGTCCCGCCCCGGTACCGGGTGCCGACGGGGTGGTTCGGTGCTTCACCTCGTACCTCTCGCTCCGGGCGCCGGCGATACGGCTGACCTGCACGGATACAGCCATGGTCACCCCGGTCGGCCGTCCCCGCATCAGCCGTTCGGCTGATGGGGCCGTCGACCGTCCCGCGCGCGGCGTCGAGCCGGTCCGTCGACCGTACGGGACCGGGTGCGCCCGGAGCATGGAGGACAGAGCCGAACACGCTCGTCCACCGCGCTCACCGTCCTTACCGTGCTTGAGGAGCTCACCATGAAGAAGCTGTCGCTGCGCACCCGTGTCCTGACCGGTGCCGTCGCCGTCGCCGCCCTCGGCGCCGGGACCTTCGGCACGATGTCCGCCAGCGCGTCCACCCCGGCCGCCGCGCCCGCCGCCGTCACCGCCGACGCCGCGGACGGCAACCTCCAGCAGAGCACCCACCTGACGCTGGCCGCCGCCACCAAGGCCGCCCAGGCGACCCTCGACGCGGCGAAGAAGGAGAACCAGCGGGTCTCGGTCGCCGTCGTCGACCGCAACGGCAACACGATCCTGACCCTGCGCGGCGACGGCGCGGGCCCGCAGGCCTACGAGTCGGCCGTGAAGAAGGCATACACCGCCGTGTCCTGGAACGCCCCGACCTCCGAGCTCGCCCAGCGCCTGGCCAACGCCCCGACGCTGAAGGACATCCCGGGCACCCTGTTCCTCGCGGGCGGCGCCCCCGTCACCGCGAAGGGCGCCCCGGTCGCGGCCATCGGCGTGGCCGGCGCCCCCTCCGGCGACCTGGACGAGAAGTTCGCCCGGGCAGGCGTGGCCGCACTCGCCAAGTAACCGCCCGAACCGCCTGAACAGGCCGAACGACAGGAGCCGTACGGACATGAACGCCCTCGATCAGGAACTGCTCGACGCCGCGCGAACCGGTCGCCCCGACCGGGTGCGGGCCGCGATCGAGGGCGGCGCCCGTGTCGACTGCCGCGACGGGGAGCTGCGCACCCCGCTGCTCCTCGCGGTCCACGGCGACCACGTCGAGGCCGCCCGGCTGCTGGTCGCGGCGGGCGCGGACCCCGACGCGCAGGACGCGCGCGAGGAGAGCCCCTGGCTGGCGACCGGGGTGACCGGCAGCGTCCGGATGCTGCACGTCCTCCTGCCGGCCGGCCCCGACCTGACGCTCCGCAACCGCTTCGGCGGCATCGCGCTCATCCCGGCGAGCGAGCGCGGCCACGCCGCGTACGTACGGGAGCTGCTGCGGCTGACCGACATCGACGTCGACCACGTCAACCGGCTGGGCTGGACGGCCCTGCTGGAGGCGGTGATCCTCGGCGACGGCGGCCGGGCGCACCAGGAGATCGTCGAGCTGCTGCTGGCCGCCGGGGCCGACGCGGACCTGCCGGACGGGGACGGGACGACGGCCCTGGAGCACGCGGAGCGCCGGGGCCTCGCGGAGATCGCCGCCCTGCTGCGGGGTGCCCGGTGAGCGTGCGGCACGCCGCGGCGGCGCTCCTCGCGGCGGCGGTCCTGGCGGGCTGTGCGGCCGGTACGCCGGAGACGTCCCGTACGCCGGTGAGCGCGCCGGAAAGCACGCCGGGGAACGCCCGGGGGCTTCCGGCGCGGGAGGCCACCCCGCACGGCACGCTGCTCGTCGCGGACTTCGGCTCCACCACCGTGACCTTCGTCGACCCGGACCCGGCCCACCGCCGCCACACCCTCGGTTCCGTCGAGGTCGGCACCGCCCCGTACGGGCTGGTCGTCGGCGACGACGGGCTGGCCTGGGTGGCGACGGCCGAGGGCGTCGCGGTCGTCGACACGAAGAAGCGCACCCGGGTCGCCCGCATCCCGTACCGGACGCGGACCGGGCCCGTCACCACCGGCGAGTACCGGGGCGGCGGCATGGGCATCGCGCTCGCCCCGGACGGGCGGCGGGTCTACGTCGGCGTCAACGTGCCTGGCCGGAACGGCGTGCTGGAGATCATCGACACCGCGACCCGCGAGGTCACCGCCACCGCCCCGGTCGGCCGCCGCCCCTTCGACGTGGACGTCTCGCCGGACGGCACCGAGGTGTACGCCACCGGCCACGACTCCTTCGACGTCACCGCGGTGGACCCGGCGACCCGGCGCACCCGGCGCTTCGAGGTCGCCCCGTACGGCACCGAGGGCGGCCTCGGCTCCTGGCTGAAGCCGCACTACGCCGTCGTACGCCCCTCGGACGGCAAGCTGCTGCTGCCCTTCGAAGGCGAACGGCTCGTCGTCCTCGACCCGCGCACCGGGCGGTCCACCGTCCAGCGCATGACCGCCAACACCCACCAGCACGGCGCGACGACCGCCCCCGACGGCACCCTGCTCGTCGTCGGCACCGGCCCGATCGCCTCCGACGACAAGGGCCCCTCGCTGACCGTCCGCGCCCCCGACGGCACCGAACGCGTCGTACCGCTGGACGGGCCGCACGAGGACGTCGCGGTCACCGACGACAGCCGCACGGCGTACGTCACCGGGGGCTTCACCCGCGACGGCTACCGCGACAGCGTCACCGTCGTCGACCTCACGGGCCACGAGCGGCCGTCCGAGATCGACGCGGGCGCCCGCCCGCTCGGCATCGCGATCCTCTGACCGGAGGGCAATTCAGGCGAAAAGCCGCAGGTGCCCCTAGGATCACGGGAGTGAAGCAGCGAACACCGGTACGCCGCACGGCACCCGCCGCCCTCGCCCTGCTGGTGCTGGCGGCGGCCACCGGCTGTACCGGCGGCGTGGAGGGGCGGCCGGGCGCCGCCGGGCTGCGCGATCCGTACTTCCCCCGGCTCGGCAACGGCGGCTACGACGTCACGCACTACGACCTGGTGCTCGACGTCGACCCGGCCGCCCAGCGGCTGCGCGGCACCGCCACCGTCACCGCCCGCGCCACCCAGGACCTCAGCGCCTTCAACCTCGACCTCGTCGGGCTCACCGTGGCCTCCGCGACCGTCGAGGGCCGCCCCGCCGCCGTCAACCGGGCGGGCCAGGAGCTGACGCTGCGCCCGGACGCCGGGGTCCGGCTGCGCAAGGGGGACACCTTCCGTACGGTGGTCCGCTACTCGGGCGCCCCGCGCACCCTCACCGACCCCGACGGGTCGCGGGAGGGCTGGCTGCGGACGGCGGACGGTTCGGTCGCGCTCGGCGAACCGGCCGGTTCGATGACCTGGTTCCCCAGTAACAACCACCCGAGCGACAAGGCCTCGTACGACATCGCCGTCACCGTCCCCGAGGGGCTGACGGCGGTCTCCAACGGTGAACCGGCCGCCCCCGTCACCGCGGCGGGCCGCACCACGTACCGCTGGCACGTCGGTGAGCCGATGGCGAGCTATCTCGCGACCGTCGCCATCGGCCGCTTCGAGACCAAGGACACGAAGAAGTCGAGGACGGCGGGCGGCATCGAGGTGTTCACCGCGGCGGACCGGGCGGTGGCGGCGGACAGCGCGCCGGTCCTCGCCCGGGTTCCGGAGGTCGTGGCGTGGGAGGCGCGGCGCTTCGGCCCGTACCCCTTCGCCTCGGCCGGTGCGATCATCGGGCACCCGGGGGACGCCGAGTACGCGCTGGAGACCCAGAACCGGCCCTTCTTCGCCGGGCCGCCGAGCGCCGGGCTGCTGGTCCACGAGATGGCCCACCAGTGGTTCGGGGACTCCGTCACCCCCGAGAGCTGGCGGGACATGTGGCTCAACGAGGGCTTCGCGACCTACGCGGAGTGGCTGTGGGCGGCCGACAAGGACGGCGTCCCGGTCCGGAGCAGCTTCGACGCCGCGTACCGCAACGACGCCAACTGGGCCTTCCCGCCCGCCGATCCGCCGACCGCCGCGGACATCTCGGAGCCGCCGGTGTACGGGCGCGGGGCGATGGTCGTGGACGAGATCCGCCGGGCCATGGGCGACGACACGCGGTTCTTCGCGCTGGTCAGGGGCTGGACGAAGGCCCACCGCCACGGCAACGCGTCGACCGCCGACTTCACCGCCTATGTGGAGCGGACGGTCGGCCGCGACCTGAGCGAGCTGTGGTCGACCTGGCTGTACGGCAGGAGCCGGCCCGCCCAGAAGGGCTGACCGGCTCCCGGTGGTGATGCCGCCGGTGGGACTACTTCACGTTGACGCCGTCCCAGGCCGCGTCGACGGCCGCCAGCTCCTCGCTGTCCGCGCCGTACAGGTCGCTCGCCGCCTTCTCGGTCGCCTCGCGGGCACCCGCGTAGTCGGTGGAGGAGGTCATGTACTCGGAGAGCGCCTTGTACCAGATCTGCACGGCCTTGTCCCGGCCGATGCCGGTGACCGTGGAGCCGTCGGCGGTCGGGGAGTCGTAGTCGACGCCGTTGACGGTCTTCGCGCCGCTGCCCTCGGACAGCAGGTAGAAGAAGTGGTTGGCGACGCCGGAGGAGTAGTGCACGTCGAGGTCGCCGACGCTGCTGTCCCAGTAGTCGGCCGAGGCGCCGTCCTTGCTCGGCTCGTCCATGTAGCGCAGCGGGGTGCCGTCGCCGTTGATGTCGATCTTCTCGCCGATGAGGTAGTCGCCGACGTCGGTGCTGTTGTCGGCGGCGAACTCCACGGAGGTGCCGAGGATGTCGCTGGTCGCCTCGTTCAGGCCGCCGGACTCGCCGTAGTAGTCGAGGTTGGCGGTGGACGAGGTCAGGCCGTGGCTCATCTCGTGGCCCGCGACGTCGAGGGCGGTCAGCGCGCTCTTGTTGTCCGCGCCGTCGCCGTACGTCATGCAGAAGCAGCTGTCGTCCCAGAAGGCGTTGACGTAGTTCTCGCCGTAGTGGACCCGGGAGTACGCGGCCTTGCCGTCACCGGCGATGCCGTCGCGGCCGAACGCCGACTTGTAGAAGTCCCAGGTCTTCGCGGCACCGTAGGCGGCGTCGACGGCGGCGGTCTGGCGGTCGTTGCCGGTGCCGTCGCCCCAGGTGTCGTCGTCGTCCGTGACCAGCGAGCCGGTCCCGCTCTCGCCCTGGTTCAGGTCGTACGTGCTGTGGCCGCCGCGGTCGTTGTCGGTCAGCTCGAAGCCGGAGCCCTTCCCGGTGGTCGAGAGGTCGACGTCACCGCTGTACTGGCTGTGGCCGACGCCGGTCTCGACCGCCTCGTAGCTGCGCAGGACCTTGCCGGTGGTCGCGTCGGTGATGGTGTGGACCCGGCTGGGCGTGCCGTCCTTCTGCACCCCGGTCCTCACCGTCTCCAGCGCGAGGACGGGCTTGCCGGAGCCGGCCCAGATCACCTTGCGGGCGGCGGCCGCGGTCTTGATCGCCGGCGTGGTGGAGGCCACCGATATCCGGGCCCCGGTCGCCTTGGTGACGCCCTTGAGCTTTCCGTTGGCGGCGGCGTGGGTGACGAGGTCGCCGCCGAGTACGGGCAGCCCGGCGTAGGTGCGCTCGTAGCGGGTGTGGACGGTGCCGTCGGCGTCCTTGATGACGTCGCGGACGATCAGCTTCTCCTTGCCGCCGAGCCCGAGCGAGTCGGCGGTCGAAGCGGCGTCGCTCTGTGCGGACATGATGGCGGCGGTGCGCTTGGCGGCGGTGTTCGCGCTGAAGGGGACGGCGCTGCGGGGGGCGGAGGAGCCGCCATCGCCCTTGGCGGGCACGGCGGTTGCCGCACCGGTCTGGAGTCCGACGACGACCATCGCGGCCACGGCGGCCAGGGCTGCGGTGCGACGGGTGTTCATGTGGGGGGTCATGCGTTCTCCGTTGCTCGTTCCGTGGGGGGTTACGAGCGGAGAGCGTGCCACCGAATGAGTGACATTGACCGTCCACTAACAAATGCCTCACATTTATTTGACTTCTTCTTGTCCGAATGGAATACACATGTGTTCGTTAATCGGCGGGAGTTGGCCATATTCGGCCACGCCCGGTCCTGCGTGACCGGGGCGGCCGGGGCGGCCGGGGGGCCGGACATGCGCGAGCCCCCGGCCGCGGGCGGCGGCCGGGGGCTCGTGAGACTCCCGAGCGTACGTCGGGCTCAGGTCGCGTCAGGCTCGGATCGCGTCAGGCTCAGAGGTTGACGCCGAAGTCCTGCGCGATGCCGCGCAGGCCGGAGGCGTAACCCTGGCCGACGGCACGGAACTTCCAGTCCGCGCCGTTGCGGTACAGCTCGCCGAAGACCATGGCGGTCTCGGTGGCGGCGTCCTCGCTCAGGTCGTAGCGGGCGATCTCGGCGCCACCGGCCTGGTTCAGGATGCGGATGAACGCGTTGCGCACCTGGCCGAAGTTCTGGCTGCGGCTCTCGGCGTCGTAGATCGAGACCGGGAAGACGATCTTGTCGACATCGGCCGGCAGGCCCGCCAGGTTGACGTTGATCTGCTCGTCGTCGCCCTCGCCCTGGCCGGTGACGTTGTCACCGGTGTGGACGATGGTCTGGTCCGGCGTCGACTTGTTGTTGAAGAAGACGAAGTGGCCGTCGGAGACGACCTTCCCGGCCGCGTTGACCGCGATCGCCGAGGCGTCGAGGTCGAAGTCGGTGCCGGTGGTGGTGCGGACGTCCCAGCCGAGGCCGACCGTGACGGCCGTCAGGCCGGGGGCCTCCTTGGTGAGGGAGACGTTGCCGCCCTTGGACAGGCTTACAGCCATGGGAAGTCCCTTTCATCGTCGCTCGCGGGCCTCGTGCCCTCACGAAGCTACCGTCACAGGCCATAACGCGGACAAGGGACCAGGAGGTTCCTGATCCCTTTGCTTTCTTTACCGAAACCCCCGGCCGGACGAGCGGACCGCCCGGCAAAAGAAGGTGACGAACCCCCGGCGGAGAGGGGACCATGGGTGTCATGTCCGGGCCCTATGTCATCCGCGGCTCGGTCTCCCTGCCGGAGGCCGAGCTCATGTGGCGTTTCTCCAGGTCCTCGGGGCCCGGCGGCCAGCACGTCAACACCAGCGACTCCCAGGTGGAGCTCCGCTTCGACCTCGCGGAGACCGAAGCGCTTCCCGAGGTGTGGAAGGAGCGGGCGCTCCAGCGCCTGGAGGGCCGGCTGGTGGGTGGCGTGATCTCGGTCCGGGCCTCCGAGCACCGCTCCCAGTGGCGCAACCGTGAGACGGCGCTCGTCCGGCTCGCCTCCCTGCTCGCCGAGGCGACGGCCCCGCCGCCCCGCCCGCGCCGCAAGACCCGCATCCCCCGGGGGATCAACGAGCGCCGGCTGCGCGAGAAGAAGCAGCGCGGTGAGACCAAACGCGGCCGCTCCGGCCGCGACTGGTGACACGGCCGCGGCCGCGACACGCGCACGACCGGTGGGCCGGGCGCGACTCATGACACGGGCGCGACTCGTGACATCGGCGCGACTCGTGGCACGGGCGCGGGCATGGGCACGGCCAGCGGCATGCGTACGACCGGCGCCGCCCCCGGAGGCTCCCGATGACCCGGGGGAGTCCCCGGTGACCGCGGCGGCCCCCTACTTCAGCTGCCGGTAACGCCCCCGGAAGTACGTCAGCGGCGCCCCGTCCCCGCCGGGCAGCTCCGCGCTCAGCACCCGGCCGATCACCAGCGTGTGGTCACCGGCCACCACCCGCTGCTCGGTACGGCACTCCAGCGCGGCCAGTGCCCCGTCCATCAGCGGCGCCGAGGTGATCGCGCCCCGGGTGCAGTCGAGCTCCTCGAACAGCAGCCGGTCGCTGATCCGGCCCTTCATCGAGAACCGCCCGGCGATGTGCCGCTGGTCCTCGGCGAGCACGGACACCGCCCACAGCGGCTGCTCCGCCAGCAGGTCGTCCATCCGGGAGCCGTTGCGCAGACCGACCATCACCAGCGGCGGGTCCAGCGAGACGGACATGAAGGCGGTCGCCGTCATCCCGACGTCCTCGCCGCGCCCGTCCTCGTCCAGTGGCGGCTCCTGGGCGGTGATCAGCACGACACCGGCGGCCAGCCGGGCGAGGGCGGCGCGGAACTCATCGTTGCTCACCCCCTCAGCATGCGGGACGGGGCGGGGGCGCGGGGCGGAGGTCGTCGTCTGGGACACACCGGCACGCTAGCCGCGGAGCGAGAGCCTCCGCATCGGGCCATGGGACCAGGCCGGTCCTAGGACCACGGCTCCGGGGACGCCCGCGACGCCCCGGGCGGCGCCCGGATTTGCGTTCGGCAAAAGGACGGGCCGAATTCACCCGGCGCCCACGACTCTTTACCATCTCTTGTGACTTGAGTCACAGAGTGCGATATTTGTTGACCCTGTGTACCGACGGCACAGCTCACTGTGATTCAGTTGCGGTGACACTGCGGTCAGTACGTCGATATGAAACCTGGAGTGCTGTCGAGGTCTCGGGGAGTGCGAACAATGGAGGCCGAGTCGGAGCCCTACGTCCGTCTTGCGACGCTTCGGCAGCTGCATCAGGCCGTGGCCGATCTCAATACGGCGCGGAGCCTGGCCGACACGCTGCAGACCGTCGCCGACGGCATCGTCACCGGTCTCGGCTACGAGCTGGCCTGTGTGAACCTGGTCCGCGCCGACGGTGATCTCGTCGTCGCCGCCTTCGCCGGGAACAGCGCGGCGGAGGCCCTGATCACCGGCCGGGTCGGCTCGCGCTCCTCCTGGGAACGCCGGCTGACGATGGGCCGGGCCTGGGACGAGCTCCGCTTCATACCGCACACCGACGGCTGGATCCTCCTCGACGACGACGTGCCGCAGTGGCACACCGACGGGCCCGACCCCCGTTTCGAGGACGAGTGGCACCCCCAGGACCGCCTCTACGCCCCGATGTACACGACCGGGGGCGACCCGGATCTGCTGGGCGTCATATCCGTGGACCGGCCGCGCAACGGCCGCCGCCCCGGAGCCTGGGGCCGCGAGGCCCTCCAGATGTACGCCTCGCAGGCCGCCATTGCGATCGGCAACGCCCGGCTCAGAGCAAACATGCAGCGGGCCCTGGTCCGCCTCGAACGGGAGCAGCAGGCGCTGCGGGCCAGCGAGGAGTCCTTCCGCCAGGCCTTCGAGTACGCGCCCAGCGGCATGGCCATCGCCGAGATGGGCGGTGACCAGCACGGCCGGCTGCTGCGCACCAACGACGCGCTGTGCCGCCTGCTCGGCCGCCCCGCCTCCGTCCTGCGCCGCTACTCCTTCGCCGACCTGGTGCACCCCGAGGACATCGGCACCCTGCTGCGGACCTCCGCCGAGGGCGGCCGCGCCGAGCTGCGGCTCGGGCGGCGGGACGGCACGTACCTGTGGGTCTCGCTGCGCAACTCCGTGGTCGCCGACACGGCGGACGGGCCGCGCTTCCTGCTCACGCACGTCGAGGACATAGAGGAGCGCAAGCGCCACGAGCTGCACCTCGCGCACCGCGCCTCGCACGACGCGCTCACCGGCCTGCCCAACAGCGCCGAGCTCCGCTCCCGGCTGGGCGCCCGGCTCTGCGAGCGCCCGGACGCGGAGGCGGGAGCGCCGGACGCGGTCCGCCGCGACCCCGACGACCCGCCGTCGTACGGCTACGAGGTGGACCCGGCGCCCGGCGGCCCGTACGACCACCATGTGCACGTCGTGGCGCCGGACACCGGGCAGGACGACGGGGCGAAGGGGCTGGCGGTCCTCTTCTGCGACCTCGACGGCTTCAAGTCGATCAATGACCGCTTCGGTCACCACACCGGCGACGCCGTGCTGATCGAGGTCGCCCGGCGGCTCACCACCTGTGTCCGCGACGGCGACACGGTGGCCCGGCTCGGCGGTGACGAGTTCGTGGTCCTCGCCGACGGGCTGGGCGAGGCGGATGCCGCGGATCTGGCCGTCCGGCTGCGCAACGCCATCATCCCGCCCATCCGGGTGGACGGCCGGGCGGTCCGGGTCGGGGCGAGCTTCGGCATCGGCTGGGCCGCCTGCGGGATGACCGCCGAAGAGGTGCTGGCCTCCGCCGACCAGCGGATGTACGTGGAGAAGCGGTCCCGCTCGAAGGTTCACCGCAGAGCAGGATGACGTTCACGGCCCGGCCGTCCCCGGGCCCGGGCGCGGCCCCCGTCCGCGGTGGACGGAGATTCTTGGCCTGGGCCGTTCGGGGTAGGCTCGGCCGGTCGGCCACGGCTGGCACTTTCGGCGACGGCTGGCGACATGGTGAGGAGTGACCCAGGGATGACGGCCGGGAACAACGGCGCAAACACACCCGAGGACGACGATCCGTTCGGCTACCTGTACGAGGACGGCCAGGCGGCGGGCGCCCAGTCGCCGAGGCAGGGCGGGTACGGCTATCCGCCGGTGGCCCAGCCCGGAGTGCCCCGGACGTCGTACAACCAGGTGCGTGCCGTCGGCGAGCGCCAGTACGGCCAGCAGCCGCCGCAGCAGGCGTACGGCCAGCCGAACGCCCAGTACGCCGCCCCGGAGACGTATCCCGGTGCCGCGCAGGCTCAGCAGCAGGGCGGCCCCGGCCGTCCCGGTGCCCCCGGCAGGGGCGGGCCGAACACCAAGGGCCTGCTGATCGGCGCGGTCGCGGTGGTCCTGGTCGTGCTCATCGGGATCGGTGCCGCACTGATCTCGGACAAGAACAAGAAGGGCGACAAGAAGAACGAGACCACCTCCTCCGCCGACCCCGGCGAGCAGGTCGAGGAGTCCCCGGAGCCCGAGCAGACCACCAGCGCCAAGGTCCCGGCCGGGCTGCCCCAGCAGGACGCCGCGACGCTGAAGCTGGGCGGTTCGGCGACGCTGGACAACACCACCAAGGGTGCCAAGAGCGCCAACGGCCAGTACATCAACCTCAACGAGGTGGGCCGGTCCGCGACCTGGGCGGTCGAGGTCCCGGCGGACGGCCCGTACACGCTGTTCGTGACGTACGGGGTGCCGGGCAAGGACGCGAAGACGTCCCTGACGGTCAACTCCGAGGCCCCGCGCGGCATCAGCATGGACAACTTCGCCAGGGCGGCCGAGGGGGATCTGGAGAAGGGCTGGACGACGACCTTCGCGTGGGTCGAGCTCAAGAAGGGCCAGAACACCCTGATGATCTCCTGCAACGAGGGCGACCAGTGCGACGCCAACCTCGACCAGCTGTCGCTCAAGGCCGGTCATGTGAAGCGCTGACCCGTACACGGGAAGGGTCCGGCCCCCACGCCTTCGGGC
>NZ_JBHJQP010000054.1:0-43929 GCF_042262625.1 Streptomyces sp. NPDC056347
GACCCACGGCCGGGAGTTCCTCTTCGCCACGAACGGACCAACGAGCAACCGAACCGACAGTCACATGACCAACAGCTTCTGTTAGGACCTCTAAGAGCTCATCTGATTTGGTGCTCGCTTGATGGAGGCATAGCCTGCCCATTCCTCTATCGTGCCGACATGGGGTGCTGGACGGCGTATGCACTGCGGGCCGAGGACGGCACGAGCTGGGCCATGGGGGAAAAGTGGGGCATGTGGGACCTTGCCGACGCGGCCGACCGCGTGGGCCTCGTCGAGGCGGTGCTTCGCGGCGGCATGCGCGTGGACGACGCCGGTGCCCGCGATTTCCTGGACGGTGTCTTCTGTCGTGGCGCCGCCCTCGACCTGGTCGCACGCCGCTACCGCTACTACGGCTGTGGCCAGCCGGGCGTCCACTACCTCGACTGCCACGCGCGGCGACGGGCGACGGAATCGGACTGGGATGGTTGGGACGTGGAGTACGCCTGGGGTGGATGTGATGACTTCGCCGACCTAGTGGCGGAGACCGAGTTGGTCTTCACCGAGATCGAGTTGCCGGGCCCAACACTTCCCGACGCGGTGCCGCTGACCTCACGGGAGGACTGGTTCGTCGGCTGGGACCCCGACGAGTGGCGGATCTCGGTGCTCCACAGTGAGATCATCGCCGACCTTGTCGCTCCCGCCGCAGCGGTGGTCAGTCTCATCGGGGCCGATCACACGGTGCTGGACTACCACCTGAACATCCTCAAGGTCGGACCGTGGCTGGCCTGGTACGGCGAGTCCCTTGCCGAGATGCTGCCCGCCCACGCCCCGTACCCCATGCCGATGGAAGAGACCGTCAAGGCCGGCGTGGTCATCGACCTCCCCGCGCGTCGACTGCGCTACTGGACCACGGATTTCGTACCTCCCAGTCTCACCGCCCGCATGGCCGCCGTCTGGCTGGGATGGCGCGTCGAGCGGCTGCCACTCGGCTACGTCGGCCACCTGGCCGCCACCGGGCGACACAATCCGGACCCGGACCTGCTCCTCACCTATGCCGAGCTACGCGAAGCGCGGTGGGAAGAGCACCTCATCGCGATGCGGAACACAGACCTCCACACACTCCGCGCCGACCCGAGAAACCTGCGAGCACCGCGGGTGGAGGTGATCGAGGACGGCCGAGAGAGTTAAGAGTTGGCCTCATGCGGTGAGTCGGCGGTAGCAGATGAGGGTGCAGGCGATGCTGGTGAAGGCCAGGAAGTGGTCGGCCTTGCGCTCGTAGCGACGGTGGAGACGGCGGCAGCCGGCGAGCCAGGCCATGGTGCGTTCGATCGTCCACCGGTGTCGTCCGAGTCGCTGCGAGGTCTCGACGCCCTTGCGGGCGATGCGGTGCCGGATACCCCGCTGGGACAACCATCGCCGCAAGTGGTTGTAGTCGTATCCCTTGTCGGCGTGGAGTTTGCCGGGCTTGCGCCGGCGGGGGCCTCGCCGGGAGCGGACAGGCGGTATTCCCTTCACGAGCGGGATCCGGGCCTGGCTGTCATGAACGTTGGCACCGAGATCCCGATGGACAGGGGCAGACCGGTCCGCTCAGTGATCAGGTGGATCTTCGAGCAGTACTTGCCCCGATCCACAGGATTCGGACCTGTCAGATCCCCTTTTTCAGGGCCCGCATGTTCACCGAGTCGATTGCGCACCTCGACCAGTCCAGGTCACCGCGCGAGCCTAGTTCGTCGAGGACGAGGCGGTGCAACTTGGCCCACACTCGCGCCTTCGTCCACTCGGTGAACCTGCGGTGGGCCGTTGCCCCGGACGGCCCGAACGACGCCGAGGGCAGTTGCTGCCACGTGCAGCCGGACGTGGCCACGAACACGATCGCGGCCAGCACTTCACGGTCACCGTGCCGGCGCCGGCCGCCGCCCTGAGGCCGCGATGGCGCCTCAGGCACCACGCACTGGAACAGCTCCCACAACTCATCCGGCACCAGACGCTCAACGATCCCCACCACAGCCAACAGCCTATCGAGCCAAATGAGATGACCTCTAATGGAGAAGTGGATTCCGCATAGGTGTCCGGCTCTCCGGAAACATGGAGATACTCATGTCTCGTATGCGTTCCTTCGGTGTCGTCTCGAGCGCCCTGGCCCTCGCTGCCGGTGTCATGCTGTTCGCCGCTCCCGGCGCCAGTGCCGCATCCGGCTGCAAGGCGTACAACCGGGCTGACGGTGCTGGTGTCGGCTGGTGCGACTTCGGCAACGGCACCTGGGTGGTTCACGGCTACTGCGCCAACGTCGGTGGCGTCAACGGCCCTTACGGCGGCACCGTGGGCTATCGCAACTCCGGCAAGGAGGCCGCCTCCATTCTCGAGTGCGGCATGGGTGGCGGCGCCGTCAACCTGTGGGTCGAAGTGACCGGCTGATCGTCCCGAACGCACGCACCGGGGCCGTCGAAGTGATTCCGGTGGCTCCGGTGCGTCTTGGTCCGGACGGCGGCCACTGCGGACGGTCTCGTCGGTCAGCGCTCCGGCCGCTGGTCCCCGGGGCCGGTCCGGATGCCGTCGGAGGCGGGTGCGGTCGGGTGCGGCGGCCCGCTCACGCGGGGGCCGGCGAAGGCACTCTGCGGGAACGTCGCCGGTCGGCGGCCCAGACGGCCAGGGCGCAGGCCGCGAACCCGGCGCCGAGCAGGCTGGACGCCGCCCAGCCGTGGGCGGTGAAGACGGCGGTGGTCGTGGCGGCGCCGAGCGCGGAGCCGAGCGAGTAGAAGACCATGTAGCTGCCGATGACACTGCTGATGCGGTCCGGATGCGCGGTGGTGAGCAGGTGCTGGTTGCTCACGTGCACGGCCTGCACCGCGAAGTCGAGGAGCACGATTCCGGCCACGGGCAGCCACAGGGACCACGACAGCTGCCCGATCGCCGCCCATGAGGCGATGAGGAGGGTGAGCGCCAGCCCCGTGACCCGCCCTGCTCGTCCCGCGTCCGCCCATTGCCCCGCACGTGCCGCGCCGAGCGCGCCGACCAGGCCCACCAGCCCGAACAGCCCGATCCGGCTCTCGTCCAGCTGCCACGGCTCACCGGCGAGCGGCAGGGACAGCCCGCTCCACAGGGTGCCGAAGGAGGCGAACAGGAAGAACGCGACGAGCCCGCGGACCAGGAAGAGCCGCTGCCCGAACAGTCCGCCGAGCGAGGCCACGGCCCGCCGGTACCCCGAGGGCCGGTACGGGCGCTCCTCCGCGGGCAGTACGGCACGTACGAGGGCCGCGAGTCCCAAGCACAGGGCCGCGAGCGCGGCGTACACGTACCGCCAGCTCCAGAGCTCGGCGAGCGCCCCGGTGACCACCCGTGCGCCCAGGATGCCGATCACGACGCCCGAGGTCACCGTACCGATGGTGCGTCCGCGTTCGGCGGGCGACGAGACCGACGCGGCGTAGGCCACCGTGGTCTGCACCACGACCGCGAACAGCCCCGACAGCGCCAGCCCCGCGAACGCCGCCGACGCCCCCGGCGCCGAGGCGGTCAGGAGCAGGCCTGCCGCGGTGACCGCCAGGTGCACGGCGATGAGCCGGCGCCTGTCGACCACGTCGCCGAGCGGCACCAGCAGCACCAGCCCGACGAGATAGCCGAACTGGCCGGTCGCGACGATCCACCCGGTGAGCTCCGCCGGTACGCCCAGGTCGCGCCCCATCGGCTCCAGGACCGGCTGGGCGGCGTAGATGCTCGCCACCGCAACGCCGCAGACCATTGCCAACAGCGTGCGCCGCCATGTGTTCATCGTGCCCCGATTCAAATCAGTAGCGAAATGCAACCGATTTGACCGTACGGCATGATGGTTTTGATCCGCAACCAAACGGGAGGTGCCATGTCACGTATCGACTCGCGTGCCGCGAACCCGGACCGGACCGGTGCGGGAGAGGCCAATCAGGACCGGACCGACCTGGACCGAACCGACCCGGACCGGGCCGAGCCGGACTGGACCGACCCGGACTGTCCGGTCGCGCGCGCTCTCGACCTCGTCGGCGACCGGTGGAGCCTGCTCGTGGTCCGTGACGCGATGGACGGGGCCCGGTCGTTCACCGAGTTCCACCGGCGCACCGGCGTCGCCCGCAACATCCTCACCGACCGCCTCCGCAAGCTCGCCGCTCACGGAGTCCTGGCCCAGCGCACCGCACCCTCGGGCCGTCGTCAGGAGTACGTGCTCACGGACGCCGGCCGCGACCTCTTCCTCGTCGTCCTCGCCCTGCGGCAGTGGGGGGAGCGCCATGCCTTCAATCCCGGTGAGCCGCATTCCACCCTGCTCGACCAGCACGGCACGCCGGTGCCGGAGGTCGTGGCGACGGGCGCCGACGGCACCCCGCTCGACGCCGACACCACGCTGGTGCGCAAGACCCGCTAGCTCCGCGGAGAAGTGCCGCGACGGATTCCTGCGGGTCATGTCAGTGTGACGGCGTGACAAGGATCGAGATGACAGATGTGTTCGCGACCGGACGCCGCGATGGAGGCGGAAGTCTTCATGCGTACCGGGTGCGTGGACGCGGACGCAGCGCCGTAGTTCTGTGGATCGGTGGGTTGGGCGACAAACCCGACCGGGTGTTTGCGTTGCCGGACGCAGGGCGCCGGCACGTGCCGGTGTTTGTGACTGTTCGGCAGGCGAGGGCGTATGTACGCCGACGGGGCCGGGAGCTCGCCACTTCCGAGGCCAACACGCTTGAGCTCTCCCGCGTCCAGCACTGGCTGGAGGATCCGGTGCGCCGAAAGGTCCCGTCGGGCGCGGTGCTGGATGCTTGGAACTTCTTCGAGGATCTGGCCCGAGGTCTCGACGCGGTCCACCGGTTGCCGCAGCAGGGAACAGTGCAGAACAGCGCGTACGAGAAGCTGTTCGAAGGCGAGTGCGCCACGTGGACTCCCGATGAACGACGCGCGGTACTGGAGTTGAGCAGGGCCGGGGTGGAGCTGTGGAACTCTTGCCCAGTGATCGTTAATCCCTGCTCGGGCATCGCCTTGGAGGCTGGACCGACCTCCCGGGCTTCGTGATCCGCGGCCCGGCTCTCATGCTGTCCTCGTCGGGTGGTCGGTCCGGGTGCGGATCGATGAGTCGGGGGCGAAGCCGCGCAGGGCGGCGAACTCGGAATCGATCCGGTTCGGCCGTGATCCGCGGATCGGCAGGAAGATCGGCCCGACGCGGGAGCGGTCTCTCCGGGCTCGTCACCGGACCGCCACCGTCGAACCACCACCGTCGAGCCGCCGTCGCGCGCGGGCGCCCTGCCGCCCCCCGGCC
This sequence comes from Streptomyces sp. NPDC056347, assembly GCF_042262625.1. NCBI lineage: Bacteria > Bacillati > Actinomycetota > Actinomycetes > Kitasatosporales > Streptomycetaceae > Streptomyces > Streptomyces sp. NPDC056347. The sequence continues at coordinate 5,249 of NZ_JBHJQP010000054.1, forward strand.
GCGCATGGCCGGATCCGGCAGGGCCCCGTTCTCACGACCCGCCCCGTACGGGAGGCTTGTGGCGCGGCCGTGGTCCGCGGCCCGTCCGGCGGAACGGAGCTTGTGATGGCTGAGGCTGGGGAAGACGACGCGTCGGTGCCCGCGCAGCGGGCGATGACTCCGTTCGACGACATCTACGACCAGGCCGACCCCCGCGCGTTCTTCCGCGAACTCGGTGCGTTCGGCTACCGGACCCCGCATCACGCCCAGCGCGTCTTCCGCCGTCTGGCGGCACTTCGGCTCCGCGCCCCGGGCGATGCGGTGCTGGACCTGTGCTGCTCGTACGGGATCAACGCCGCCCTGCTCAACCATGAAGTGACGCTGGACGACCTGTACGCCCACTACTCGTCGCCGCGGGTGGCGGCCATGACCACCAAGGAACTGGCCGAGCACGACAGGTCCTTCTACCGCACCCGCCGCCGACCCGACGCCGTCCCGGTGATCGGCCTCGACATCGCGCCCAACGCCATCGCCTACGCGCGAGCGGTCGGCCTCCTCGACGACGGGTTCACCGAGAACCTGGAGACCGCCCCGCCGAGCCGGGAACTGCTGGACGCGGCCCGGAACATCCGGCTCATCACCATCACGGGAGGCGCGAGCTTCCTGTCCCGGGCCACGTTCCAGCCACTCCTGCACGGCGCCCGGACACCGCCATGGGTCGCCGCCTTCGTCCTGCGTACCGGCTCCTACGCGCCCATCGCCGAGCATCTGTCCGAACACGGCCTGGTCACCGAGGCGTACACCGGACGCACCTTCGTCCAGCGCCGCTTCACCGGCGCCGCCGAACAGCGTTACGCCATCGACGCGGTGACCGCCCAGGGGCACGACCCGGACGGCAAGGAAGCGGCGGGCCACTTCCACACCGCACTGCATCTCACACGTCCCGCGGCGGACGTCGGGACACCTCTGCTCGACGCACTGGCCGGCCGCTGAACGGCACCCTGCCGTACGGACGCCGTGGGCACGGACCCCGACGTGTGGGCGTCGTCGGCTATGACGGGCGCCCGCCGAACTGCCAGTTGTGCACCTCGATGTCGGCGTACCGGTCAGGGGTCAGGACGGCGCGGGCCGCGCCCGGGTCGGGCGCCTGGACCAGCGCCGCCGTGCCCAGCCAGGTACCGCCGTCGTCGGACAGCAGCGGCCCGTACGCGATCAGCCCGTTCCGGCCGGGCGGCACCGTGAGGTCGGCGGCCTGCCCCGAGCCGAGGCCGAGCACCAGATACCGGCTGCCGCCGGTCCCGTCGTCGGGGAAGTCCCACATGGTGCGCCCCAGCGTGTTGCGCCATCGCCGCAGCAGCACGTCCCGGTAGGCACCGGCCTGGTAGTTCGGCTCGTCGAAGGCGAAGGCGCGGGCTGCGGCGGCATCGGGCAGGTCGACGATGTGCACGCTTCCGGTGAGTGTGTCGCCGTCGTCGGCGAACGTCGGGCCCCGGGCGATCATCTCCTTCGCGTACTGGTCCATGTAGGACCAGTGTTCTTCTTGCAACTCGTAGCGCAGCGGCAGGGAGGCGGACCGGTCTCGGTGGTAACAGAGGAACTCCATGCCCAAGGATCGCCCCCGGGAAGCGACCGGATCGAGCCCAAAGGCCCTTCGCCAGGTGAGACGCTGCACACATGAATGATCTCGGAGCCGAGCACTTGCACACCCTCACGCTGCGGCTCATGACGCTCCTCGCGGGCGAGCCCCGGGACCAGCTCGCCTGGTCGGCGGAGCACGGAGTGAGCACGGAGGATCTCATCGAGGAGGTCCAGCTCTTCTGCCGCGTCGGCCAGGAACTCGCGGAGCGCGGAGTCGTCGAGCCCGAGAACCTGCTTCATCTCGAGGACATCGACCGCCGCCTGGGCGAGATGGCCGCCGCCGACAGCAGCGGTCCCTGGTCCGGTTTCCTGGTCGCGGATCCGGCCTGGGGCGAAGTGCGCCTCGCTGCCCGGAAGTTCCTCCTCGGGACGGTGGGCGAATGGCGTCGGCCACTGCCTCGCCCTTCGGGCTCGCGCGCCGGCGGAAGCTGACCGCGCCGTCCCCCCGGGGCCCGGAGCGTCCGGCTCACCTCAATGGCGCACGTACCGGGAAGACCCGGTGGTCGTTGATCGTCTCGGATTGTTCACATCCCCGAGGGCGCCGCTCGTCGGGCCCGAGGGGCCATCCGAGCAGAGGAGTTGCTCCATGAAGCGCAATGCTCTCGCCGCGGCGGCCGCCGCCCTGGCACTCGCCGGTCTCGCCGGGTCGTCCACGGCCGCCGGTGCGGCGCCCGGCACGGTCTCCGGGGACGGCGGCAACCGCATCGGCACACTGCGGGTCGACGGTGTCGCCCATGTGAAAGAAGGCGGGCTGAGCGCCGCCTGGGTCAAGGAGTCGGGGAGCATCAAGCAGCTCACCCTCTCCGGCAACCGCATCGGTGTCGTCACCGGCGACGGGGTCGCCTGGGTCAAGGAGGGCGGGCTCAGCGCCTCCTGGGTCAAGGAGGCCACCGACGTCAAGCGGATCGCCCTGTCCGGCAGCCGTATCGGCGTCCTCAAGGACAACGGCGAGGCGTACGTGAAGGAGGGCGGGCTCAGCGCGACCTGGGTCAAGGAGTCCGTCAAGGTCAAGGAACTCGAACTCTCCGGCAACCGCATCGGCGTCGTCACCGGCAACGGGGTGGCCTGGGTGAAGGAGGGCGGGCTGAGCGCCTCCTGGGTCAAGGAGTCCGACAACGTCGTCGACATCGCCCTGTCCGGCAACCGCGTCGGCGTCCTCGTCGGCAACGGCGTCGCCTGGGTGAAGGAGGGCGGGCTCAGCGCCTCGTGGGTGCGGGAGGCCGACGACGTCATCCAGCTCGAACTGGCCGGCAACCGCGTCGGCGTCCTGAAGGACAACGGCGAGGCGTACGTGAAGGAGGGCGGGCTCAGCGCGACCTGGGTCCACGAGTACGACCACGCCATCCAGATCGCGCTGTCCGGCAGCCGGGTCGGCGTCCTCAAGGGCGACGGCGACGCACGGGTGAAGGGCGGCGCGCTCAACGCGGCCTGGGTCCTGGAGGCGAGCGACGTCACGGAGCTGGCCCTCTCCTGAACGCCTGTTGCCCAACGGCCAGGACAGCCGCGCCGCACACCGGTGCCGACTTCGGTGTGCGGCGCGGCGCCGTTCTGGCGGGGCGTACGGGTGGGGCGTGCGGGGGGCGTACGCACCGCGGGGCCGGGAAAATCGCTGGTCAGGGGGTGGCAGGTTCGGTAGGAAGGGGGGCATGACTGCCTCCTCCGCTGCCGCGGCAACCGCCACCGCCCCCGTCGACCGCAAGACCTTCAGCCACGCCGAATTCGACCTGGGGGACGCGGTGCTGCGCCCCTGGGCCCCGGCGGACGCCGACTCGGAACCCCTGCTGGACGCGCTGGTGTCCGCCGCGGCCGATCCGGCGATCGCCCTCTGGAACCCCATCACATCGACCGACCGGGACGCCGCCCGGGCCTGGGTGGAAGCGCGTCACGGCGGGTGGGAACGCGGCACCTCCGCCTCCTTCGCCGTACTCGACGCCACCGACGGGGCTCTGTTCGGCAACGTCACCCTCCGCTGGACCGACCGCGCGGACGGGCTCGCGATGATGGGCTATCTGCTGCTGCCCGCCGCCCGGGGGCGGGGGCTCGCCACCAGGGCGGTTGCCGCGGTCACGGACTGGGGCTTCGACACCGTCGGCGTCCGCCGCATGGAGATAGCACACGCCGTCGGCAACCAGGCGTCCTGCGGGGTGGCCGACCGCTGCGGTTACCTTTCCGAGGGCGTGCTGCGCGAGTCCTTCCGCTTCGGAGACGGCGACTACCACGACGAGCACCTGCACGCCCGGCTCGCCAAGGACCCGCGTCCGGAAGGAAATTGACGGTACGACAGTTTCTCCGGGAACCGGCCGCCGCCCTTCCGTACTCATAGGATCGACGCGACTTCGGGGATACGGGGGTGGTCGATCGTGGCGCGCGGCGGTCCGGTGCGCACATGGCGCGGGTACGGGGTCCTGGCGGCGGTGCCGCTGCTGCTGGCGACCGCGTGCGGCGGGGGCGGCGGGGGACCGGCGAAGACGTCCCCGTCCGCCACCGGAGCCACCGCCACCGGAGCCACCGCCACCGGAGCCACCGCCACAGGCCGGGCGGCGCCCGGGGCCACGGACGGACCCGTCGTCGACGCCGACCCGGCGCGGCTGCCCGCCACACGGAAGGCGGCCCTCGCCCTGATCGGGAAGGCCATCGCCGGCCCCGACGACTTCGGCCCCGGCGTCGTCGCCCGCACCCCGTACGAATCCGGGCCGGACACCTGGCCGGTGCTCGGCACCGACTGCGTATGGCAGCAACGGCCGCCGGGGCAAGGGATCCTCGCCACGCTCGCCCGCTCCTTCGAGATACCCGCGGCCCGGGGCAAGGGGCCGCTGCGGCTCGCCGCCGTCATGACCGTCCATCGCGCCGACGACGGGGCACGGTGGGAGATGGCCGAGTCGCTGGAGGAGACGATGCGCTGCCCCACGCAGCAGTTACGGCAGGGCGAGTCCATCAGCGGAGTCGGCGCGACCGCCCTGGCCCTGGGAGAGGGCGGCCAGGTCACGTCCGACGACTCGCTGATGGAGGACGGCCAGTACCGGAGCGCCGAACTCGGCGGCCCGTACCCGTACGTATGGATGCAGAGCCAGACCCTCCGGTTCACCTACGCCGTGACCGCCAGGGGAGGCGAGGGGTGGGCGAGGGGCGAGATCGACGAGGTCGCCGTCCGGGGGCAGGCCGCCATGATGAACCGGCTGGGCGCCGCCATCGGCAGGAAGGGCTGAGCCACATGGAAGAGCTGCGGGCCTCGGACCCGTCCTGGATCGGCGGGCACCGGCTGCTCGGCAGGCTCGGCGCCGGCGGCATGGGCGTCGTCTACCTGGGCCGGACCGCCGAAGGGGCACTGGCCGCCGTCAAGGTCATCCTCCCCGAACACGCGGGGGACGCCGGCTTCCGGCTCCGCTTCCGCCGCGAGGCCGGGGCCGCCCGCCGGGTCGTCAGCCCCTGGGCGGTCCAGGTGACCGGCTCCGGCACGGAGGAGGAACGGCCCTGGCTGGCCACCGAGTTCGTCCCCGGACCGGCGCTCTCCGAGGCGGTCGCCCGCTGCGGGCCGCTGCCCGCCCGCAGTGTCCGGGTCCTCGGCCGGCTGCTGGCCCGGGCCCTGGCCTCGGTGCACGAGGCGGGGCTCGTCCACCGCGACGTCAAACCCGGCAATGTGCTGCTCGGTGCCGACGGGCCGCGGCTCATCGACTTCGGCGTCGCCCGGGTCACCGACGCCACCGCGCTGACCGCCGCGGACCTGGTGGTGGGGACCCCCGGCTTCCTCGCCCCCGAACAGACCGTCCGGGGCGCCGACGCCGTGGGCCCCGCCGGTGACGTCTTCTCGCTGGGCTGCCTCCTCGCGTACGCCGCGACCGGGCGGCCCCCCTTCGGGAGCGGTGCGGTGGACGCCCTGCTCTACCGCACGGTCCACGAGGCGCCCGAGCTCGAAGGGGTCGACGACCCCGAACTGCGCTCCCTGCTCGTGGCCCTGCTCGACAAGGACCCGGCCGCCCGCCCCACCGCCGCCGCGCTCGACGGCCGGATCACCGAGGACGCCCCGGACGGCTCGGTCGACTGGCTGCCCGAGAACGTCGTACGGCTGATCGCCGAGCGGTCCGCCGAGATCCTCGCCCTGCCCGGCATCGACGCCACCCTCGTCGACACCCCGGACACCCCGGCTCCCTCCCGGCGAGGGCTGCTCCTGCTCGCGGGCGCCGGGACGGTGGCCGTCGCGGGCGGCGCCGCCTTCGCCGTACGCGAATGGCTCCGCGACGACGACACGGCGGGTTCGGGCACGACCGGCCCCCGGACCTGGGCGATCGGCGTGCAGGCCGACCTGTCCGGGCCCCGGGCGGCGATCGGCCGGGCCCAGGAACGCGGGGTGCGGCTCGCCGTCGACCGGTTCAACGCCCGTACGGACAAGCCGTTCACGCTGCGGGTGAAGGCCGCCGACGACCGCAGCGGGACCGCCGCGGGCAAGCGGGCCGCCGAACGGTTCGTCCGGGACCGCGACGTGCTCGCCGTCATCGGCCCCACCGACGACCCCGTCACCACCGCCGTGCTCGACACCTACGACGAGGCGATGCTGCCGATCGTGACCGTGTCGTCCCAGCAGATCGCCTTCGCCGTGCGGTCGATGAGGTCCTTCTTCCAGGCCGTCCCGTCCGACCTCGCGCTCGTGTACCCGATCCGCAACCGGCTGGTGCTCCGGCCCGACGTCCAGCGGCTCGGGGTGCTCGTCGACCGGGCCGGGGGCCAGTCCGCCTACCTGCTGGGCCACTACCTCAACCGGACCGTCGTCAGCACCACGGACGGCACCACCTACCCGCGCGTGGTGCCCGCCGGAACCCGTGATCTCGCCCCGGTCGTGGACGACATGCTCACGCACCGGAGCGACGCCTTCTTCCACGCCGGGGACCCGGCCGGGGCCGCCCGCGCCGCACGGGCGCTCGCCGCCACCTCCTACAAGGGCCCCCGCATGGCCATGCAGTCGGCGATCGGCGACCGCTTCCTGAAGGACGCCGGGGACGCCGCCGAGGGCTGGGAGTTCGTCGCGCCCTGGATCGGCGCCACCGCCCCCGCGGTAAAGGAGTTCGCCGCCGCGCACCGCGCGAAATACGGCACCGCCCCCGCCCCCTGGGCCGTCGAGGCGTACGACGCGACCCGGATGGTCCTCGACGCCGTCACCGCCCTCGCCCGGAAGAACCGGCCGCCCGCCCGGTCCGCGCTGGTCGCGAAGATCTCCTCGTCCACGTACCGGGGGATCTCCCGCACCTACGCCTTCACCGACGGCTACCGGCTCAAGAGCTTCGACGGCCACCTCCACGGCGTCCGCGACGGAGCGTTCCGCCACCTCGGCGCGGCCCCCGCGGCGACGGGCTGACCCGGCGTGCGACCGCTCCTCCCGGAAGACCCCCGAAGCGTCGGCGGCAACCGGCTCCTGGCCCGGCTCGGCGCCGGCGGCATGGGCGTCGTCTACCTGGCCCGCACGGGCGGCGGACAGCTCGTCGCCGTGAAGGTGATCCGGGCCGAACACGCCGCCGACATCGGCTTCCGGGCCAGGTTCCGGCGCGAGGCCGGGGCCGCCCGCCGCGTCGACGGCCCCTGGGTGGTACCGGTGACGGATGCCGACACCGAGGCCCACGAACCCTGGCTCACCACCGCGTTCGTGCCCGGCCCCTCGCTCGCCGAGGTCGTCGTCGCCGAGGGCGCGCTGCCGCCCGCGACCGTCCGGGCGCTCGGGGCCCGGCTCGCCGACGCGCTCGACGCGGTGCACGCGGCGGGGCTCGTCCACCGCGACCTCAAACCGGCCAACGTGCTGCTCGCGCTCGACGGGCCCCGCCTCATCGACTTCGGCATCGCCCGCGACGAGGGCTCCACCACCCTCACCGAGCCCGACGCGCTGCTCGGCACCCCCGGTTACCTCGCCCCCGAACAGGCCACGGGGAGACCGGCCGGGCCCGCCTGCGACGTCTTCGCGCTGGGCTGCGTCCTCGCGTACACGGCCACCGGCCGCCGCCCGTTCGGGGACGGCGGGGCGGCGTCCGTGCTCTTCCGTACCGTGCACGAGGAGCCGGACCTGGACGGGCTGCCGCCCGCCCTGCTGCCGCTCGTCGAGGCGTGCCTCGCCAAGGAGCCGGGGGACCGGCCCACCGCCCGGGAGACGGCCCGGCTGCTGGCCGCCCCGCCCGGCGAGGACCCGGCCGCCTGGGCGCCGCCCGGCCTGTCCGCCCTGATCGCCGCGCGCTCGGCTGCCGCCCTCGACATCCCCGCCCCCGTCCCGTCCCCGAAGCCGCCCACCTCGGCCGGGGCACCCGCCCCGCACCGCCTTTCCCGGCGCGCCGTCATGACCGCCGGGGCCGCCGCGGTGCTGCTCGGCGGCGGCGCGGTCGCTGCCTGGACGGCGGCGGACCGGCGCACCACCGGGGCCGGGAAGCCCGCCCCTGCCGTCCCCACCCACACCATCGGCCTGCACGCCGACCTCACCGGACCGGGCCGGGCCCTCGGCCTCGCCCACCAGCGCGGCATGCGGCTCGCCGTCGACGACCACAACGCCCGCCCCGGTGTCCCCTTCCGGCTCGCCCTGCGCGCCGAGGACGACGCCGGGAACGCCGCCCGCGCGCCGGGCGTCGCCGACCGGATCGCCGCCGACCCGGACGTGCTCGCCGTCGTCGGCCCCACCCACGACGTCATCGACGCCGCCGTCGTCCAGCGCTACGAACGCACCGGCCTCGCCCAGGTCGTCGTCTCGGCCGGGTCCACCACCGTCGACACGACCGCCACCCAGAACCTCTGCCTGCTCCGGGTCCTGGACGACGAACTGGCCAACGGCCTCGTGGACTACCTGGTCCTGACCCGCCGGGCGAAGCGGGTGATGGTCGTGGAGGACGACGCCGACCTCATGGGCGCCTGGGCCATCAGGAACACCCTCACGGCCATCACGCCCGAGAGCACGGCGCTGATCGTGCACCAGGTCAAGGGAGGCGTCGACGACTTCGGCCCGGCGGCCCGCGCGGCCCTCGACGCGGGCGCGGACGCCGTGGTCCTCGCCGGGACCTCGCCCGCCCGGGGAGCCCGCTGCGCGGTGGCCCTGGCCGCCGCCGGGTTCACCGGCGCCCGTGCGTCCACCGGCCCGGTCCTCGCGCCCGCCTTCCTCGACGGGGCCGGGGAGGCCGCCGAGGGCTGGGTGTTCGCCGAGGCGTACGGCGACCCCTCCGCGATGCCCGCGGCCAAGGCGTTCACCGCCGCCTACCGCGAGCGCTTCGGCACCGCCCCCGCCCGCTGGGCCGCGGAGGCGTACGACGCGGTCGGGCTGATCGCCGACGCCGCCCGCACCACCAGCGCCACCGGGGCCCTGCGCGAGGGCATCACGCAGCGCCTCTTCCGCACCACCCACAAGGGCATCAGCCGCACCCTGGAGTTCGACCGGACCCGGACGGTGATCTACAAGAAGGGCCTCTTCCTCCACCGGGTCGAGAAGGGCCGCGCCCGCTTCTTCCAAACGCCCCTCGCCAACACCTGACCGGCCGGCCGGACCGGCGGGGCGAGGAGACCCGGATGGGCCGGACGGGCGAACCGTACGACGGCATGAAGCGGATCTTCGGGCGTGCTTAAGAAAACCTCGATGGACCTGTGGCGCGGGGTGCGGCAGATTTCTCCGTGACGGCCGAGGATGGTGCGCGGCAGCCGACCGACGCGCGCTGCCGCAGGTGTCCCGTCCCCACGATCCTCCCCGGGCCGCAGGCTTCCGTTCGGCATGCCCCCGGCCCGGGGTACTCAACGCCGCACCAGCACAGGGAGTCACCGCAGTGAAGGCACTCGTCAAGCAGAAGGCCGAGCCGGGACTCTGGCTGATGGACGTGCCGGAGCCGGAGATCGGCCCCTCGGACGTGATGATCAAGGTGCTCCGCACCGGCATCTGCGGCACCGACCTGCACATCCGCAACTACGACGGCTGGGCGCAGCAGGCCGTGCGCACCCCGCTCGTCCTCGGCCACGAGTTCGTCGGCGAGGTCGCCGCGACGGGCGCCGACGTCGTCGACATCGCCGTCGGCGACCTGGTCAGCGGCGAGGGCCACCTGGTCTGCGGCAAGTGCCGCAACTGCCTGGCCGGCCGCCGCCACCTGTGCCGCTCCACGCTCGGCCTCGGCGTCGGCCGGGACGGCGCGTTCGCCGAGTACGTCGCGCTGCCCGCGTCCAACGTCTGGGTCCACCGCACCCCCGTCGACCTCGACGTCGCCGCGATCTTCGACCCGTTCGGCAACGCCGTGCACACCGCCCTGTCCTTCCCGCTGGTCGGCGAGGACGTGCTGATCACCGGCGCCGGACCGATCGGCATCATGGCCGCCGCCGTCGCCCGGCACGCCGGCGCCCGCCACGTCGTCATCACCGACGTCAGCGAGGCCCGCCTCGAACTGGCCCGCAAGCTCGGCGTGAGCCTCGCCCTGAACGTCGCCGAGGAGACCATCGCCGACGGCCAGAAGCGGCTCGGACTGCGCGAGGGCTTCGACGTCGGCCTGGAGATGTCCGGCCGCCCCGAGGCGATGCGCGACATGATCGCGAACCTGACGCACGGCGGGAAGATCGCCATGCTGGGACTGCCGTCCGAGGAGTTCGCCGTCGACTGGTCCCGCATCGTCACCTCGATGATCACCATCAAGGGCATCTACGGCCGGGAGATGTACGAGACCTGGTACGCCATGTCCGTCATGCTGGAGGGCGGCCTCGACCTCGCCCCCGTGATCACCGGCCGGTACGGCTACCGCGACTTCGAGGCGGCCTTCGACGACGCGGCGAGCGGCCGCGGCGGCAAGGTCATCCTCGACTGGACCTCCTGACCACCCGTATCCAGCCAACGAGCCGGGAGACACCCCTCATGTTCGACTCCGTACGCGACGACCTGCGCACCACCCTCGACGAGATCCGGGCCGCCGGACTCCACAAGCCCGAGCGCGTCATCGGCACCCCGCAGTCCGCGTCGGTCGCCGTCACCGCGGGCGGCCGCCCCGGCGAGGTGCTCAACTTCTGCGCCAACAACTACCTGGGCCTCGCCGACCACCCCGAGGTCATCGCCGCCGCCCACGAGGCGCTGGACCGCTGGGGCTACGGAATGGCCTCGGTCCGCTTCATCTGCGGCACCCAGGAGGTCCACAAGGAGCTGGAGCAGCGCCTCTCCGCGTTCCTCGGCCAGGAGGACACGATCCTCTACTCCTCCTGCTTCGACGCCAACGGCGGCGTCTTCGAGACCATCCTCGGCCCGGAGGACGCGGTCATCTCCGACGCCCTCAACCACGCCTCCATCATCGACGGCATCCGCCTCTCCAAGGCGAAGCGGTACCGCTACGCCAACCGCGACATGGACGACCTGGAGAAGCAGCTCAAGGAGGCGTCCGGGGCCCGCCGCCGGCTCGTCGTCACCGACGGCGTCTTCTCCATGGACGGATACGTCGCGCCGCTGCGCGAGATCTGCGACCTGGCCGAGCGCTACGACGCCATGGTCATGGTCGACGACTCGCACGCCGTCGGCTTCGTCGGCCCCGGCGGCCGCGGCACCCCCGAACTGCACGGCGTGATGGACCGGGTCGACATCATCACCGGCACCCTCGGCAAGGCGCTCGGCGGCGCGTCCGGCGGCTACGTCGCGGCCCGCGCCGAGATCGTCGCCCTGCTGCGCCAGCGCTCCCGGCCGTACCTCTTCTCCAACTCCCTCGCCCCGGTCATCGCGGCCGCCTCCCTGAAGGTCCTCGACCTGCTGGAGGCCGCCGGGGACCTGCGTGAGCGGCTGAACGCCAACACCGAGCTGTTCCGTTCCCGGATGACCGCGGAGGGCTTCGACGTCCTGCCCGGCGACCACGCCATCGCCCCCGTCATGATCGGGGACGCGGCGAAGGCCGGCCGGATGGCGGAGCTGCTCCTGGAGCGCGGGGTGTACGTGATCGGCTTCTCGTACCCGGTCGTCCCGCAGGGCGCGGCCCGTATCCGCGTGCAGCTCTCTGCCGCGCACTCCACCGAGGACGTGAACCGGGCCGTCGACGCGTTCGTCGACGCGCGGGCCGCGCTGGGAGAGTAGGCCCGGCCAGGTCGGGGCATCCGCCGTGACCTGGGACAATGGGTACATGATCGATGCACGGCGGCTGCGTATCCTCCGTGCGGTGGCCGACCACCGCACGGTGACCGCGGCCGCCGCCGCGTTGTACCTCACCCCCTCCGCGGTCTCCCAGCAGCTCGCCGCGCTGGAGCAGGAGACCGGACACCGGCTCGTCGAGCGGGGTGCGCGCGGCGCCCGGCTCACCCCCGCCGGGGAGATCCTGCTCACCCACACCAACGCGGTCCTGGCCCAGCTGGAGCGGGCCGAGGCGGAACTGGCCGCCTACAGCGCGGGGGACGCCGGTACGGTGACCGTCGCCGCGTTCGCCACGGGCATCGGCCTGGTCCTCGCCCCCGCCATCGCCGAGCTGGGCCGTACCGCGCCCGGCATCCGGGTCCGGGTCCAGGACGCGGAGGGCGATGCGAGCGTCCCGATGGTCCTGGACCGCCAGGTCGACGTGGCGGTGGCCGTGGAGTACCGGGGCGCCCCCGGCGAGGACGACCTGAGACTGACCCGGGTGCCGCTGTACTCCGAGCCGTTCGACGCGGTGCTGCCGGTCGGCCACGCGCTGGCGGGCCGGGCCCAGGTGGCCATCGCCGACCTGGAGAAGGACGACTGGATCGGCCCCTACCCGGGCAACCCCTGCCACGACGTGGTGGTCCTGTCCTGCGAGTTCGCCGGGTTCCAGCCCAGGATGGAGCACTCCTCGGACGACTTCCGCGCCGTCGTCGCGCTCGCCGGGGCGGGCGCCGGGGTGGCCCTGGTACCGCGCTCCGCGCTGCGCGGCATGGAGCTGACCGGGGTGGTGGTGCGGCCGGTCGAGGGCAACGCGCCGACCCGCCGGGTCTTCGCCGCGGTACGCCAGGGCGCGGCGGGGCACCCGCTGATCGCCCCGGTCCTCGACGCCCTGGCCGCCGCCGCGGTACGGGAGGGGGCCCTGCCGCTGCCCGCGTCGCCGTGACTCCGGACCTGAGAGCCCCGGCCTTCGAGCCCCGGGCACTGAGCCCCGACACCCGGCCTCCTCCGCGCGCCCCTGCCCGGCTGCTCCTGCCCGGCTCGCCGTGACCTACCCGCGTCGGCGCGCCCGCGGCCCCAGTGTCCCCGCCCCTGCCGCGACCGTCACGGCCAGGGCGAGCAGCCCGTACTCCAGCGGTGGCAGATACGGCACCGACCCGGCCACCGACACCGCGAACGCCGTCAGCGGGACCGCCGCGACCAGCGTGCCGACCACGAGCCCGGCCACCGTCACCAGCCCCGTCTCCAGCAGCAGCATCCGGCGCAGCTGGCCCCGGCCCGCACCGACCGTGCGCAGCAGCCGGAACTCGGCGCGGCGCCCCACCGTGATCAGGGACAACGTGCTCACCACCGCGAACAGCGCGAAGCCGCCGATCACCCCGACCCCGACCACGGTCATCGCGTCGGCCCCCGCCGACGAGGGCGGGGCGATCCGGACGTCGTCGGCCGTCGCGGGCCGGACGGTTGTCCCGGCGTACGGGGCGAGCGCCCGCCGGAGCGCGGCGGCGGTCGCGGCCGAGGGGGTGCCGTCCGCCGTGCGGACCAGCACCGAGCGGTCGCGGGGGACGTCGACATGCCCGGCCAGCGCCTCGCGCGGCAGGAGGAACTCGCCGACCCCCAGGGCCCGTTCGTACAGCGCCACCACGCGTAGCCGTACCGGGGTGCCGTCGCCGAGCCGGAGCCGTACGGTGTCGCCGGGACCGACGCCGAGGTCGTCGGCGCGGTCCGCGCCGACGGCCACCGTGTTCCGGCCGGTGAGGTCCGCCAGGTCGCCCGCGGTGACCCGGGGATCGAGCGTGGCGGCCGTCCGGCCCGCCGTCACCCCCAGCACCGGGAACCGATCGATCCTCGGGTCGCCCAGCTCGCGGTGGGCGAGGACCACGAAGGAGCGCAGCACCCCCGTCGCCGACGCCACCCCCGGCGCCCCGCGCACGGCCCGGAGCACCCCGGACGGCAGCCCGGCGGCCGGGCCCGTCACCACCAGATCGGCCCGCAGCGCGTCGGCGGCCTGCCGGGCGGCGGCCCGCTCCAGCGTCGCGCCCGCCGCCAGCTGTACGCAGACGAACGCGACGGCCAGCACGATCGGCGTGATCGCCGCACCCAGCCGCCGATGGTGCGCGGCGGCCGACCGCGCCGCGAGGAACCCGGGCGCCCCGCCCACCCGCCGCACCGGCGCCCCGAGCACCCGCAGCGCCCCGCGCGCGATCCACGGCCCCAGCAGCGCCACCGCGACAACCAGCGAGGTCGCCGCCCCCGACGCGGCCACCGCGGCCGCCTGACCGCCCTGCGCCGTGGCCGCCCCGGCCGCCCCCAGCCCCGACACCGCCAGCACCGCACCGGTGACCGTCCGCACCTTCCCCGGCTCGCCCGGCTCCGGCGCCCCGGCCGCACTCAGCGCGGCGGCGGGCCGCAGACCGGTACCGGAGCGCGCCGCGAGCACCGCCACCGGGCGGGCGGCGAGCGCGACCACCGCCCCGCCCACCACCGCCGCCACCGGCGGCAGCCACCACGGCACCGGCAGCGGCAACGGGTCCGTCGCCAGCAGCGACCGCAGCCACACCCCCAGCGGCACGGCCCCGGCCCCGCCCGCCACCGCCGCCGCGACGGCCACCCGGCCCGCCTCGCGGCCCACCGCCGACCGCAGCTGCCGGGGCGTCGCCCCGACCGCCCGCAGCAACGCCAGCTCACCGGAGCGCTGGTGGACCGACTGGGCGAGGACGGTGGCGATCACCAGCAGCGCCACGATGAGGACCGTCCCGGTGACCGAGCCGAGCAACGGCAGCAGCTCGTCCCGGGCGGCGAGCGCGTCCGGCTCCCTGGCCTGCCCGCGCTCCGCACCGGTCAGCACCCGGACCGCCGGGGCGCCGGAGTCCCGGCCGGACCAGGCCCGCTCCAGCGACGCCCGCAGCGCGTCCGACGACACCCCGGGCCGGGCCAGCACCCCGACCGCGTCAACCGTTCCGGGATGCCCGGCCAGCGCGGTGAGACGGTGTCCGGTCAGGAAGACGGTGGCCGGGCGGGTTTCGCCCAGGCCGCCGTCGTCGGCGATCCCGCTGACGGTGTACGTCCGGGGCGCCCCGTCCGTCCGCAGGGTCACCCGGTCCCCGGTGCGGCTCCCGGTGGCCGCCGCGAGCGCCCCGTCCAGGACCGCCTCGGCGTCCGACCGGGGCGGACGGCCGGCCGTCAGCCGGTACGGGGTGAGCGCGGCGGCCGCCCAGGAACGGCCGAGCGCCGGGGCCGTGCCCCCCGCCCCGCCCGCCGTGACCGGGACGGTGTCGTCCGCCACCGCACGGGCCACCCCGGGCGCGGCACCCGCCCGCGCCACCGCGGAGCGCTCCAGCCGCACCCGCTCCGGCAGATACGCCGTCGCCGTCCTCGGCTCGCTGCCCCACGGCTTCACGGTGTACGTCACCCGCTGCTCAGCCACCACCACCGCGTCGGCCCCCGCGTACCGCCCCACCGGCGGCCCTGCCAGCAGCAGCGAACCCACGACCAGCACGAACGCGCCGACCAGCGCGGCAGCCGCCGCCGTCGCCGCGAACACCGGGGCCCAGGACCCGCGCCGGTCCCGGAGCGAACGCCGGGCGAGGAAAGCCGAGGCCCGCCGCATCCCGGCCCGCACCTCGGCTCCGGCCTTCTCCTTCTCCTTTGCCTTCTTCCCCTCCCGCGCGCTCATCGCAGCCGCCCGCCGTCCATCGTCAGCACGGTGTCCGCCCAGCCCGCCGCCGCCGGATCATGGGTGACCATTACGACCGTACGGCCGTCGACGCGCACCGCGTCCCGCAGCAGCCCGAGCACCAGCCCGGCCGACTCCGGGTCCAGCGAGGCGGTCGGCTCGTCCGCGAAGATCACCTCGGGCCCGGTCACCAACGCCCGCGCCACCGCGACCCGCTGCTGCTCCCCGCCGGAGAGCGTCGCCGGGCCGTGCCCGCCGCGCCCCGCCAGCCCGACCCGGGCCAGCAGCTCCCGCCCCCGGACCAGCACCCGCTCGTCGGCCGGATCGGCGCCCGCCAGCACCAGCGGCAGCACCACGTTCTCCTCGACGCTCAGCGAAGGCACCAGGTTCAGGGCGTGCGACTGGAAGACGAACCCGATCCGGTCCCGCCGGAACCGGGTCAGCGCCGCCTCCGACAGCCCGCCGAGATCGGTCGACCCGATCCGCACCGTGCCCGACGTCGGCCGGTCGAGCCCCGCCGCGCACTGCAGGAAGGTGCTCTTGCCCGAACCCGAGGGGCCCACCACCGCGGTGAAGCTCCCCGCCGGGACCACGCAGCTGACCGAGTCCAGCGCCGTCGCACCCCGGCCCGGACGGCCGTGGCGCCGGCTCACCGCCTCCAGCCGCAGCGCGGCCCCCCGCACCGCCGTCGTCATCGTCTCCACCGCTACTCCAGCTCCTTCGACCAGCGCACCCTGTGACCTGTGTCAACGCTAGGAACCGGGGCGCGGCCGGACGAGGGTGCGCGATCCCGGAACGGGGGTACAGCCCGCACCACCACGACCGGGGAGCCCGCTCCCCTCCGGCGCGCCGCGGCGCCCCGTAACCTGGCGTGTCATGAGCAGCACCACCGCTTTCTCCGCCACTCCGCTGGCCGCGGCCGTCCGCCGGTCCTGGGACGCCTCGCGCTTTCTGGGCATCGGGATCGGTGTCGCGCTGCTCGCCTACGTGGCCACCTTCCTGGTGGTGGCCGTCCTGCTGTTCGCGGCCGTGCTCATCGGGCTGCCCGCGCTGCCGGAGGCCGCCAAGGTGCTGCGCCGGTGCGCGGAGTGGGAGCGGCGCCGGGCGGCCGCGCGGCTGGGCGTCCCGTTCGTCCCCACGCCCTATCCGTCGCTGGACGGCGGCGAACTCTCCGAGCGGGTACGGCGGGTGCTCACCGACCCGACCGTCTGGCGCGACGCCCTCTGGCTGCCCCTCCAGGCCCTCGCGGGCAACGCCCTCGGCTATCTCGCGATTGTGGTGTGGCCCATCGGGCTGCTGGTGGACGGGATCGGGCTGACGGCCGTGCACCTGTGGGACCGGCGAACCGCCGACGAGTACGGCACCCCGCTGCCCGCGCGGACCGGCTGGGTGCTGCGCTGGCACGGGGTGCTCGCGGACCTGTCGGCGGGCTGGACCCGGGCGCTGCTCACGACGTCGCCGTCGGGCGCGCTCGCCGAACGGATCGCCCAGCTGACCGAGAGCCGGGCGGGCGCGGTCGAGGCGCACGGCGCCGAACTGCGCCGCATCGAACGCGACCTCCACGACGGCGCCCAGGCCCGGATCGTCGCCCTGTCCCTGCGCATCGGCCTCGCCCGGCAGCTGCTGGACCACGACCCGGCCGCCGCCCGCGTCCGGCTGGACGAGGCCCAGGACGGGGCGGAGGCCGCCCTCGCCGAACTGCGGCACGTGGTGCGCGGCATCCACCCCCCGGTGCTCACCGACCGCGGACTGGCGGGCGCGGTCCGGGCCCTGGCGGCCGACGCGGGCGTGCCCGTCGCCGCCGAGCTGGACGGGGTCGAGGACGGGCGCAGGCTCCCGGCCGCGATCGAGGCCGCGGCGTACTACGTCATCGCCGAGGCGCTCACCAACATCAGCAAGCACAGCGGCGCGACCGACGCCAGCGTGCGCGTCCGGCGCACCCCCGGGGCCCTGCGCGTGACCATCGGCGACAATGGGCGCGGCGGCGCGGCCGAGCGGTACGGCACCCTCCCGGAGCGATCCGCCACCGGCGGCGCCCACCTGGGCGGTTCCGGCAGCGGGCTGGCCGGAATCCGGCGGCGGATCGCCGCCCTGGACGGGACCACCCGCATCAGCAGCCCCGTCGGGGGGCCGACAGAGATCGAGGTGGAGCTGCCGTGCGGATCGTGATAGCCGAGGACAACGCCCTGCTGCGGGAGGGCCTGGTCCTGCTGCTCACCAGCTCCGGCCACGAGGTGGTGGCCGATGCCGCGACCGGGCCCGAGGTGCTGCCCGCCCTCCTGGAGCACCGCCCGGACGCCGCCGTCCTCGACGTACGGCTGCCGCCCACCTTCCGCGACGAGGGGCTGCGCGCCGCGCTCGCCGCCCGGGAGAAGCTGCCCGATCTGCCGATCCTGGTCCTCTCGCAGTACGTCGAGGAGACCTACGCCGCCGAACTCCTCGCCCAGGGCGCCCAGGGCATCGGCTACCTCCTGAAGGACCGGATCGGCCGGGTCGACCAGTTCCTCCAGGCGCTGGACCGGGTGGCGGCGGGCGGCACCGCGCTCGACCCCGAGGTGGTGACCCAGCTGCTCACCCGCAAGTCGACGGCCACCCCGCTGCGCAGCCTCACCCCGCGCGAACGCGAGGTGCTGGAGCTGATGGCCCAGGGCAAGGCGAACGGCACCATCGCCGCCGAACTCGTCGTGACGGAACGGGCGGTGAGCAAGCACATCGGTTCCATCTTCGCCAAGCTCGGCCTGGAGCCCGACGACGGAACGGTGCACCGCCGGGTCCTGGCGGTGCTCGCCTACCTGGAGGGCGGCGCGCCGCGCTGACGGGCGGTCGGCACCACGACGCCGTCCTTCCTCCGGGGGCCCCGGCGCCGGGGCCCCCGGGAAGCCGTCGAGGGCCGTCCGCTCGCGCCGGGCGGCGCGCTTGGGCAGGATGCTGTACGCCGTGTGTCGTGAGCCGCCAGGAGGCCCCCGTATGTCCAGCCAGAACCAGCCCGCGCCGTTCACCGCCGACGACTACCGGGCCCGGATGAGGCGCGCGGCCGACGCCGCCGCCGAGGCCGGACTCGCGGGCGTGCTCGTCGCGCCCGGCCCCGACCTCGTCCACCTCACCGGCTACCGCCCGGTGAACACCGAACGCCTCACCCTGCTGGTCCTCAGGACCGGTCAGGACCCGGTGCTCGTCGTCCCGACACTGGAGGCCCCGGACGCGGAGCACGCCGTCGGCGCCCCGGCCCTCACACTGCGCGACTGGACCGACGGCAAGGACCCGTACGGCGTCACCGCCCCGCTCCTCGACGGACGGGGCCGGTTCGCGGTGAGCGACAACGCCTGGGCGATGCATCTGCTCGGCCTCCAGCGCACCCTGCCGGGCAGCTCGTACGTCTCGCTCACCGAGGCCCTGCCGATGCTGCGCGCGGTGAAGGACGCCCCTGAGCTGGAGCGGCTCGCGGCCGCCGGGGCCGCCGCCGACGCCACGTACGGCGAGATCCTCAAGGTGCGGTTCTCCGGCCGCAAGGAGACCGACATCGCGGCGGAACTGGCGGATCTGCTGCGGAGGTTCGGGCACTCCCAGGTCGATTTCACGGTCGTCGGCTCCGGCCCCAACGGCGCCAACCCGCACCACGAGGCGGGCGACCGCACCATCGAGCGCGGGGACATGGTCGTCCTCGACTTCGGCGGCCTCAAGCACGGCTACGGCTCGGACACCTCGCGCACCGTCCACGTCGGCGAGCCCACCGCCGAGGAGCAGCGTGTCCACGACATCGTGCGGGAGGCCCAGCAGGCGGGCTGCGAAGCGGTCCGGCCGGGCGTCCCCTGCCAGGAGATCGACCGCGCGGCCCGCGCCGTCATCACCGAGTTCGGCTACGGCGAACGCTTCATCCACCGCACCGGCCACGGCATCGGCGTCACCACCCACGAGCCGCCGTACATGATCGAGGGCGAGGAGCTCCCGCTGGTGCCCGGGATGTGCTTCTCGGTGGAACCGGGCATCTATCTGCCGGGCCGGTTCGGGGTGCGGATCGAGGACATCGTGACCGTCACCGAGGACGGCGGACGGCGCCTCAACACCACCGCCCGCGAGCTGGCGATCGTCGAGTAGCCGCCGGTCCGCCGGTCCGTCCGCCCGCCGGTTCAGCTGCCGGCCAGGACGACGCACGACTCCGGCGGAAGGTGCAGCAGCCCGTCGTCGCCCGGGGACTCCACCGGCTCCCAGGCGGCGACCACCCGGCCCGCCCCGGCCCGGCCGCCGCCCAGCGGGATCCCGGCGGGTTTCCCACCGAGGTTGACCGCGATCCGCAGGTCACCTCTGCGGTAAGCCAGCCAGCAGCCCTGTTCGTCGTGGGCGGTGCGCACCGACGCCAGGTCGGGGTCGGTGAGGTCGGGCAGGGAGCGGCGGAGCGCGATCAGCTCGCGGTACCAGGCGTGCAGCCGGGCGTGCGGCTCCTGGGCCGCCTCGTCCCAGTCCAGGCAGGAGCGGTCCCGGGTGGCCGGGTCCTGCGGGTCCGGTACCTCGTCGGCCGTCCAGCCGTGCGCCGCGAACTCCCGCCGCCGCCCGTCGCGTACCGCGTCCGCCAGCTCCGGATCGGTGTGGTCGGTGAAGAACTGCCAGGGGGTGCGGGCCCCCCACTCCTCGCCCATGAACAGCATCGGGGTGAACGGCCCGGTCAGTACGAGCGCCGCGGCGCAGGCCAGCAGGCCGGGGGAGAGGGCGGCGGCGAGCCGGTCGCCCCGGGCCCGGTTGCCGATCTGGTCGTGCGTCTGGGCGTAACCGACGAAGCGGTGGGCGGGGGTGCGGGCGATGTCGACGGGGCGCCCGTGGGTACGGCCCCGGAACGCTGAGTACGTGCCGTCGTGGAAGAACACCCCGGTCATGGTCCGGGCGAGGGCGGCCAGTGGGGCCCGTGCGAAGTCCGCGTAGTAGCCCTGCGACTCGCCGGTCAGCGCGGTGTGCAGGGCGTGGTGGAAGTCGTCGTTCCACTGCGCGTGCAGCCCGATGCCTCCCCGGGGGCGGGGGGTGGTGTCCCGGGGGTCGTTGCGGTCGGACTCGGCGATCAGCGGGAGCGGGTGGCCCAGTTCGGCGGCGAGCGCGTCGGTGGCGGCGGACAGCTCCTCCAGGTAGGTGAGCGCCCGTCCGTCGGCCAGGGCGTGCACCGCGTCCAGCCGCAGTCCGTCGAGCCGGTAGTCCCGCAGCCAGGCGAGGGCGCTGCCCAGCAGATACGCCCGCACCTCGTCGGAGCCGGGGGCGTCGAGATTGACGGCCGCGCCCCACGGGGTGTGGTGGGTGTCGGTGAAGTACGGTCCGAAGGCCGGAAGATGGTTGCCGGACGGGCCGAGGTGGTTGTGGACCACGTCCAGGAGGACCGCGAGCCCGAGGCCGTGCGCCGTGTCCACGAAGCGCTTGAGCCCCACCGGCCCGCCGTACGGCTCGTGCACGGCCCAGAGCGACACGCCGTCGTACCCCCAGCCGTGGGTGCCGGGGAAGGGGCAGACCGGCATCAGTGACACATGGGTGACGCCCAGTTCGGCGAGGTGCCCGAGCCGGGCCGCCGCGGCGTCGAAGGTGCCCTGCGGGGTGTACGTGCCGACGTGCAGTTCGTAGAGGACGGCGTCCTGGAGCCGGTGTCCGGGCCGCTCGGAGCGCCACTCGAAGCGTGTGTGGTCGACGACGGCGCTCTCGCCGTCCGGCCCGTCCGGCTGGCGCCGCGAGCGCGGATCGGGCAGCACCCGTACGCCGCCGTCCGCCCTGTCGTCGCCTTCGCCCTCGCCTTCGCCGTCGCCTTCGTCGAGGACGAAGCCGTACCGGTCCCCGTCCGACGCCTCGGCCTCGGCCGTCCACCAGCCGTCCCGCCCGGGGTCCCGCTCCATGACGCGCGGTTCACCCCGCAGCCGCAGACCCACCGAACCGGCCCGTGGTGCCCATACCTCGAACAGCATGCGACGCTCCTCGTCTCCTCGCCCCCGTACCCGCACGCCAACAGTGACGATCACCGGCCCATGGCACTGGATCGACGCTGTTACTGGCGATTAAGGTCTGCATCTGATCATTGCCCCATCGGATTGTGATCAATACGCACTCCCTCTTACGGCTGTGGAGGCCGCGATGACCGTGCCGTCGTTTCCGCCCGGTTCCCTCCGGAGAACCTCCGCGTCCGCCTTCCGGACCGAGGGCGCCGGCAAACGCCCCGGCCCGGTCCGCATCGGCAACGAGACGCCCGCCCGCGCCTCCGGGCGCTGAGACATGGCGGCTTCGTGGTGGTCCCGGGCCGGGCTCGGGATCTTCGTGCACTGGACGCCCGCCTCCGTGCCTGCCTGGGCCCCGTCGCCGGTCCCGGCCGACCGCCTCCCCCGGGCCGCCCGTCGCGCGCCGCTGGCCTGGACGCCGCGCCCCGAGTGGTACGAGAACGGGCTCCGGTTCCCCGGCAGCCCGGTGGCCGCCCACCATCGCGCGACCTACGGCGACCGCCCGTACGCCGCCTTCGGGGGCGACTTCAACGACGCCCTGACCGGCTGGGACCCCGTGGGCTGGGCCCGGGCCTTCCGCGCCGCGGGCGCCGACTACGCCGTCCTGGTCGCCAAGCACCACGACGGATTCTGCCTCTGGCCCTCCGCGATCCCCAACCCGCACCGCGCCCGCTGGCACACCCGGCGCGACGTCATCGGAGAGTTCGCCGAGGCGGTCCGCGCCGAGGGGCTGCGCCTGGGGATCTGCTACTCGGCCGGGCTCGACTGGACCTTCGACGCCCGCCCCATAGGCACCGGCGCACACGCCCTCGCGGCCGTCCCGCGCGGCGGATACCCCGCGTACGCGGGCGCCCAGCTGCGCGAACTGATCCGCCGCTACCGCCCCGACCTCCTCTGGAACGACACCGTCTGGCCCGGTACGGACACCGACGTCCGCCGGCTCGTCGACTACTACCGCTTCGCCGTTCCGCGCGGCGTCATGAACCGCCCGCCGATTCCGTTCGCACCGCTGCGGCGGTCCCTGCGGCTCCCCGGTGCCGGGGCCCCGTACGGGATCACCCCCGGCGAGGGCCGCGGAGCCTGCTACCACCGCGACGCCCCGTCCGGACCGTGCCCGTCCGGACCGTGCCCGTCCGGACCGTGCCCTTCCGGGGCGGACGCCGCGGCCGGGGGAGGCGGCGGAGGCGGGCGGCTGCTGGCCGTGGGCCCGCGCGGTGAGGACGCCGCCCTCCCCGGCCGGCAGCTTCAGCACCTGGAACGGATCGCCCGCGGCGAGTGCTGTCCCATGTGACATGCCATGAGCCGCTCCGACGGCTGTGACGGTCGGAGCGAGCCAGGCACGAGGCATGTGCGCGTCCGGAACGCTGCGAGGCGTTCCGCGGCATGATCGTCTCCGCGGTGCGCGGGTTCCCCGGCCGCTACCCGGGCCTGGTGGACCACGAGGTACCGCTCGCGCCGCCCGACTCCCTGCTCCACGTCAGCCGTTGGCGGGGCGGGGCGGACCCGGTCCACCACGCGGGCGGGCCGTGGTGCGAGCAGCCCGTGGTCCTGCCGGGCGAGGACGAATACTCACCGGGCCGCTCCTGGAGCGGCCCTGCACCTGAGCGCCGCCGGCCCGACCCCGGTCCGGTCCGTGCCGGGTCAGTCCCAGACCATGTCGAAGGAGCGCTCGAAGTTCACGTACCCGAGACGGGCGAACGACCGGGCCATCGGGACGTTGCCGAGGTCGGTGGAGGCCCGGATGCGCACCACGTCGTCCTGCGCGGCGAGCACCCGGGTGCCCTCGGCCAGGATGTCGTCGATGTAACCCTGCCCGCGCCGACCGGGCAGCACCCCGATGTACGCGATGATCGGGTTGTAGTTGTTGCGGGCCGGGATCACGAACCCGACCGGCTCGCCGTCGGGGAGTTCGGCGATCCGCCACCACGCACGCGGGGTGCGGTAGTGCGCCAGCTCCTCGTCGTAGTGCTTCTCGGCGGCCTCGCGGGCGCTGAGCCCGGACGACAGGTCGGCCTGCCCGTGCGCGTCCAGGGTGCCCTCCATCACCGGCGTCATCAGCGCGAGGAGGTCCTCGCGGTCGGCGACCGGGCGGAACCGCAGCCGCCCGCTGTCCGCGGGGACCTCCGTCCCGGCCCGCCATTCCAGCCGCAGCCGCTCCACCAGCATCCGTGCGCCGGAACGCTCCATGACCCGGATCCGGGCCTCCACGATCTCCCGGGCCGCCGGGTCCTCGCGCCAGTCAGCCGGGACATGGCGCCCGTACTCGGGCCGCGGAGCACCGGCCGGTACGACCGCCGCCGTCGCCGCCTCCAGCAGCCGCAGCCCGGCCTCGCCGCGCTCCGGCTCGGGCAGTGTGTCGTCGAGGTCGAAGACGTCCAGAAGCAGCGGTACCTCGCCGGTGTTGCTCCACCACGCGAGCCGGGCCACCAGCCGTTCGCCGCGCAGCGCCACCCACATCCACGCGGGGCGGCGCCGCCCCGAGACGAGATCGTCGTCGAACTCGTGATCAAAGACATAGGACAGCTGCCGGAACAGGCCGAGTTCCTGCGGGCCCGTGAGCGGACGGATGGTCAGTTCCTGCGGTGCAGGTGTCATGCAATCTCCCTGTATGGCACGGAAATGCCGCCCAGCGTGCGCCGGGCGGCATGCGGCGGCAGACAGTAGCAATGCCGCCGCGCCCGCGCGCGGGGATTTTCGGGCGCGTGCGCGGGCGGACCGAAGTGCCGCGGGCCGGAACGCGGCGGGCCGGACCGTTCTGGACACTGCGGGGCGGTCGGGCCGACAATTGGCGGCGTGACGTCCTCCTTCGAGTCCCACACGCACGCCGTGCGGCTGTCCGACGCCCAGCGCGACCGCGTGCTCGGCGTACTCAGAGACGGCGCCGCCCAGGGCAAGCTCTCCCACGACACCTTCATGCGTCGCATGGAGCTGGCACTCGTCGCCCGCCGCCCCGAGGAACTGGCGGCGCTCACCGCCGACCTGGAGAGCGAGGGCCGCCTGTCACAGCGGATACTCCGGGTCGTCGGCGGGGTCTCCGGTTTCCCCGGCCGGATACGCCGGGTCTGGCAGAACGAACGGCTCCCGAAGCTCCTGCTCCCCGCCCCGAGCCCGCATCCCCTGCTGATCGGCCGCGACCCCGGGAACGGGCTGCGCCTCAACCACGAGACCGTCTCCCGGATGCACGCGGAGCTCCACACCCAGCCCGGCGGCGGCTGGTTGCTGCGCGACCTCGGCTCGACCAACGGCACCTGCGTCAACGGACGCCGGGTCACCGGCACGGTCCCGGTCCGCGCCGGCGACCAGGTGAGCTTCGGCCGTATGAGCTTCTGCTTCTCCGCCCCCGCCCCCGTGCCCCCGGCCTGAGACCTCCCGTCACCCCGACGGCCGTACGCCGACTGCGCGACGGCACCGCCGGTGGTCCCCTGAGGGAACCGCGCCGCGTCCCGGCGCCCCGAGCCCCAGGGGGAACCGATGCAGGCCGACGCACCGGAAGGCATATCCCCACCGGTCCGCCGCCCCCGCACCGGCCCCAGCCTCCTCGCCCCCGGCGCCGTCCGCGACCCGCACCGCCTCTACCGGGTCCTGCGCGAGACGCACCCGCTCTGCTACGACGCACTCCTCGGAGCCTGGCTGGTCAGCCGGTACGCCGATGTCGTCACCGCGCTCACCGACCCCCGGTTCACCGGCCTCCCGCACGACGCCGCACCCCGCGGCGGCCCCGCGCCGCTCGGCCTCTGCCACGGCGGCCCGCGGTGCGCCACCCCCCGCCCGCCCGGCCCCGCCACCCCGCCCCACCCCGCCGTCGCCCGGACGGAGCGCACCGCCTACGTACTCGCCCGCCGGATCGCCGGACGCCAACAGGCCGATCTGGTCGAGGAGTTCTGCCGCTGGCTGCCCGTCGGCGCGATCGCCGGGACCAGTGCGACGCCCAGCGCCGGCGCGACCGCAGGGGCCGGCGTCCACCGGTACCCGGATCCGCCCGACCACAGCCCCTGCACGCGCCACACCGCACTGCGTACCATCGCGCTCGCCTCCTTCCTCGCCAACCTGCTGGACGCCCCCGACCTGCTCGCCGCGCTGCGTACCGAGCCCTCCCTCGCCGACCGGGCCTGGACGGAGTCGCTGCGCCGCGACCCACCGGTCCAGCTCGTGCTGCGCCGCACCACCCACGAGGTCACCCTCAGCGGCGGCACCCTGCCCGCCGGGGCGTATGTCGCCTGCCTGACCGGCTCGGCGGGCCGCGACCCGGGACGCTTCGCCGCCCCCGACCTCTTCGACCCCCTCCGCACGGACCAGGGCCACTCCCTCACCGGACCCGCGTCCTGCCCGGCCGTCCTGCTCGGCCGGCTGGAGGCCCGGCACGGACCGCGCGCCCTGCTCGACGCGATGCCCGATCTCCGCTGGGCCGACGGCTTCCGCCCGGCCCGGACCGGGCTGCTCACCCGGGGCCCGCGGACCCTGCTCGTCAGGCCCGGCTGAGCAGCGCCACCGGCCGCTTCGCGAAGAGCTCGGCCAGCACCACCGAACCCCCGGAGAACTTCCGGCCCGGCGCCAGCAGATCGGCCCACTCCCCGTCGTCCGGCAGCGCGAGCTCCGTCCCCCGCCAGCCGCCCGACTCCGCCAGCCGCGACGACAGCCGGGTCACCGCCGTGACCACCTCGCCGGAGCGGCAGAACGCCACACAGTGCGCGGCCGCCGGACCCCGGGCGCCCAGCGGGGCGTACGTACGGGACGCGCCGAACACCTCCGGCCGCTCCCGCCGCAGCCGCAGCGCCACCGAGGTGAGCACGGCCTTCTCGTCCGCCCCGCCCGAAGCCCCGTCCGTAGCGCCGTACGGGGCCCGGTCCGGTTCGCGGAAGGGCCGCCGGTTGTCCGGGTCGACCAGCGCCAGGTACTCCCGCTCGGTGCCCTGGTACAGATCCGGCACACCCGGCATCGTCAGCTGCACCAGCGCCGCGCCCAGCACATTGGCCCGGACGTACGGGGCGAGCGTGTGCGCGAACCGCTCCAGGGCCTCGCGCACCGGACCGCCCGCCGCGGCCGGGCCCGCCGCGACGAAGTCCGTCACGGCCCGTTCGTAGACCGGATCGGACTCGGTCCAGCTGGTGAAGAGCCCCGCCTCGCGGACCGCCTTCAGCAGCGCCGGTTCCAGCCGCCCCGCCTGCTCCCCGTCCGGCACCCCGGTACACCCCACCGCCGTCTGCCACGACAGCCAGCCGAACTGCGCGTCCGGAGCGGTGGCGGTCACAGCCCGCCCCAGCTCGGTCAGCAGCTCCGACCACGCCCGGGGACACTCGGTCAGCACCGCGACACGGGCCCGGACATCGGCGCTCCGCTTGGTGTCATGGGTGGTCAGCACCGTGCCGGTGCCCGGCCAGTCCCGGGCCAGCCGGGCGCAGAACGCATGGAACTCGTCCGGATCCGTCGCCGGCCGCCCCGGATCGCCGCCCACCTCGTTCGCCGACACCAGCGGTGTGTACCGGTAGTACGCCGTGTCCTCGACCGACTTGGCCCGCAGCGCCGATGCCGTCTGGGCGAACCGGGCACAGAACGCCGCCCGCCGCGGCCCCCCGCCCAGCCGCCCCAGCGCCAGATCCCGGACCACATCGACCGCCGCCGACTCCTCCGCGACCGCGAACACCGCCTTCGCGTCCCGGACCGCCGCCTCCGGCAACGCCTCCTCCCCCGACCGGGAGGACGGCGGGCTCACGTACGGGCGGTAGACCGGCACCCGCACCAGCAGCTCCCGGACGGCGGTGCGCAGCGCCCATGGGGCGTGGTCGCGCAGCGCGGGCTCGGCCGCGCAGATCCGCACCGCCATCCGGGTCAGCAGCGCGGTCTCGGCGGCCAGCTCGTCCGTCACCACCTCGTACGCGGCCCGGCGCACCGTCGCCGTCCAGTCGCCGCCCCGGTCGGCGGCCGGACCCGCGTACTCCCGGAAGCGGCCGGTCAGCTCCGCCGCGCCCGCCGGGTCGACGAACAGCCCGTCGATGCGGTGCAGCGCGTCGTACCCGGTGGTGCCCGCGACGGCCCACCGCGCGGGCAGCTGCTCCTCGCCGGTGAGGATCTTCTCCACCACCGTCCACCGCCCCCCGGTGGCCGCGGACAGCCGCTCCAGATAGGCCGCCGGGTCGGCCAGCCCGTCCGGGTGGTCGACGCGCAGCCCGTCGACGACCCCGTCCCGGACCAGCCCCAGGATCGTGGCGTGGGTCGCGTCGAACACCTCCGGGTCCTCCACCCGCACCCCGATCAGCCCCGAGACGGTGAAGAACCGCCGGTAGTTCAGCTCGGTACGGGCCAGCCGCCACCAGCCGAGCCGGTAGTGCTGGGCGTCCAGCAGCTCCGGCAGCGGCAGCCCGGCCGTCCCCGCCCGCAGCGGGAACTCCTGACCGTCCAGGCACAGCACCTCCCGGTCCGCGTCCACCCGGAACCGGCCCATCTCCTCACCGATCCGGCCGCCGAGCACCGGCAGCAGCACCTTGCCGCCGCCCGCCTCCCAGTCGATGTCGAACCAGCGGGCGTACCGGGAGGCCGGGCCCTCGCGCAGCACCTCCCGCAGGGCGTGGTTGTGCCGGGGGTCGGCGGCCATGTGGTTCGGCACGATGTCCACGACCAGCCCGAGCCCGTGCGACCGCGCCGTACGGGCCAGTTCCCGCAGTCCCTCCTCGCCGCCGAGCTCATCGCGTACCCGGCCGTGGTCGACGACGTCGTAACCGTGCCGGGAGCCGGGGACGGCCTCCAGCACGGGCGACAGGTGCAGGTGCGAGACGCCGAGCCCGGCGAGGTACGGCACGGCGCGCGCGGCG
Source organism: Streptomyces sp. NPDC056347 (assembly GCF_042262625.1). Classification (NCBI taxonomy): domain Bacteria; kingdom Bacillati; phylum Actinomycetota; class Actinomycetes; order Kitasatosporales; family Streptomycetaceae; genus Streptomyces; species Streptomyces sp. NPDC056347. The sequence goes on from NZ_JBHJQP010000054.1 coordinate 33,371, forward strand.
GCCGGGAACGGGAAGTCCGGCTGGAGCTGGAGCCGGTAGGTGGCGGTGGGCGTCATGCGATCGTTCGTACCCGGCCCGGCGCCGTCTGTGACAGAGAACGCCGCAAAGGGCCCGACCGGCGGTGTCCCCGGAACCCGCGGTCCCGCGCCGGGCGTACTACGCGGGCCGCTGGAGCACCGCCATGCTGCGCCCGACCAGCTTCACCCGCTCGCCCGCGGCCACCTTCGGCCCCGAACCGGGCATGACCCCGACCGGGCGCGCCGTGTCCACCACGAGCAGCCACTGCCGCCCGTGGTCCACCGGCACCCGGAAGTCCAGCGTCTCGGCGCTCGCGTTGAACATCAGCAGGAACGAGTCGTCGGAGATCCGCTCGCCGCGCGGCCCCGGCTCGGAGATCGCGTGCCCGTTGAGGAAAACCGTCAGCGCCTTGGCGTGGGCGGCCTGCCAGTCCCGCTGCGTCATCTCCCCGCCCTCCGGGGTGAACCAGGCGATGTCCGACAGCTCGTCGTGGGTGCCCTGCACCGGGCGGCCGTGGAAGAACCGGCGGCGGCGGAAGACCGGATGGTCGCGGCGGAGCCAGACCATCGCCCGGGTGAACTCCAGCAGACCGCTGCCCGCCCCGCCGCCGCCCCCCTCCGCGTCGTCCGCCCCGTCCGCTCCGACCACGTTCCCGCGCGCCTTCCCGGCCGGTTCGGGCCAGTGCACCCAGGACAGCTCGCTGTCCTGGCAGTACGCGTTGTTGTTGCCCCGCTGGGTACGGGCGAACTCGTCGCCGTGACTCAGCATCGGCACACCCTGCGAGAGCATCAGCGTGGCGACGAAGTTGCGCATCTGCCGCGTCCGCAGGTCCAGCACCTCCGGCCGGTCCGTCTCGCCCTCGACCCCGCAGTTCCAGGACCGGTTGTGGCTCTCGCCGTCCCGGTTGCCCTCGCCGTTGGCCTCGTTGTGCTTGTCGTTGTACGCGACCAGGTCGTGCAGGGTGAACCCGTCGTGGCAGGTGGCGAAGTTGATCGAGGCGAGGGGGCGGCGCCCGTCGTCCTGGTACAGGTCCGAGGACCCGGTCAGCCGCCCGGCGAACTCCGCGAGGGTCCGCGGCTCCCCGCGCCACAGGTCCCGCACGGTGTCCCGGTACTTCCCGTTCCACTCGGTCCACAGCGGCGGGAAGTTCCCCACCTGGTATCCGCCCTCACCGACGTCCCACGGCTCCGCGATCAGCTTCACCTGGCTGACCACCGGATCCTGCTGCACCAGGTCGAAGAACGACGACAGCCGGTCCACCTCGTGGAACTGCCGGGCCAGGGTGGCCGCCAGATCGAAGCGGAACCCGTCCACATGCATCTCGGTCACCCAGTACCGCAGCGAGTCCATGATCAGCTGGAGCACGTGCGGCGACCGCATCAGCAGCGAGTTCCCCGTTCCCGTGGTGTCCGTGTAGTACCGCTGGTCCTCCGCCAGCCGGTAGTACGAGGCGTTGTCCAGGCCCCGGAAGGAGAGCGTGGGCCCCAGGTGGTTGCCCTCCGCGGTGTGGTTGTAGACCACGTCGAGGATCACCTCGATGCCCGCCTGGTGCAGCGCCCGCACGGCCTGCTTGAACTCCAGCACCTGCTCGCCCCGGTCGCCCCAGGACGCGTACGCGTTGTGCGGGGCGAAGAACCCGATGGTGTTGTAACCCCAGTAATTGGCCAGCCCCGCGTCCGCCAGCCGGTGGTCCTGGACGAACTGGTGAACGGGCATCAGCTCGATCGCGGTGACCCCCAGCTCCGTCAGATGGGCGATCACCTCCGGATGGGCCAGCCCGGCGTAGGTGCCGCGCAGCTCCTTCGGCAGCGCGGGGTGAAGCATCGTCAGGCCCTTGACGTGGGCCTCGTAGATCACCGTGCGGTGGTAGTCCGTACGGGGGCGGCGGTCGTCGCCCCAGTCGAAGTACGGGTTCACCACGACCGACGACATGGTGTGCGGGGCCGAGTCCAGGTCGTTGCGGGCGTCGGGGCGGCCGAACGGATAGCCGTACACCGCCTCCCCCCACCGGATCTGCCCGGCCACCGCACGGGCGTACGGGTCGAGCAGCAGTTTGGCCGAATTGCACCGGACCCCGCGCTCCGGCTCGTACGGCCCGTGGACCCGGAACCCGTACCGTTGACCGGGCATCACCCCGGGCAGATAGGCGTGCCGGACGAAGGCGTCGGTCTCCCTGAGCTCCACCGCCGTCTCGGAGCCGTCGTCGTGCAGCAGACACAGCTCGATCCGTCTGGCGGCCTCCGAGAAGACCGCGAAATTGGTCCCGGCACCGTCGTACGTGGCGCCGAGGGGGTATGCCTGTCCCGGCCAGACCTGCATGGGCTCGACTCCTCCACCTCTGATCAGGCAGATCCTTCCCGAAAGAAGTGCGCCGACCTAGGAGGTGTCCGGGACGTCACCCGTCCGGTCAACATCGGGCCTCCGCGTGTCGCCCGGAGCCCCGATCCGGACCCCGGGCCCGCGCCCCTGTCCGGCACCCGGCCCGGGATGGGGTGCTTAATCACTATGAATCCCCTCACTCCGGCCGATCCGGCCGTTGGGAACAAGCCTGCGTCACTGGGGAGTTGACGAAGCAGCATGCGCATCCTGCTGCACCGGCTCCCGCTCCCGGAGTACCCTTCCTTGATCGTTGGTGGGGGAGTGGAAGGCGGTGCGCGGGTGAGCTCGGGAGGCTTCGAGCTGCCCCCAGGTGACCCAGGTCACGAGGGGGAATCCACCGATGTCCCCCCAGGGGCGGTATCGCTTGCGCAGCCCATGGAGATCGGCGCGGAGCTGGACTGGGGCGCGGACGCCTGGAGCGAGGTGCGGATGCGCGCCCAGCGGGCCGGCCGGGCCTACATCTGGCTGAATCTCGTGGAGCAGCGGCTGCGTGCCGTGGTCGCCGCGGTGCTCCGGCCGGTCTACGAGCCGGTCCACGGCGAGGACTGGGTGGTGGCCGCCGCCGGGCCCGCCGGGCAGGAGTGGGTGCAGCGCGCCGTTGCCGTGCGGGAGGTCTCCCGCCGCAAGGGCTATCTGCTGGACCCGGCCGACGACAACGTCCTCAGCTTCCTCACGCTGCCCCAGCTGCGTGAGCTGATGGTCCAGCACTGGCCCTGCTTCGAGGCGTACTTCGACGACCGCCGCGAGGTGGAGCTGGCCCTCGACGAGCTGGAGGTCGCGCGCAACGTGGTCTCCCGCAACCGCGCCCTGAACGAGCCGGTCCTCGCCCAGGCCGAGCGCGCCTCCGCCCGGCTCCTGGAGATCCTGGGCAGCGGCGCCGCGGTTCCGTCGGCCGACCGGCTGCCGGTCGACGCCGTCGAGGAGCTGGTCGGCGACCGGTACGCGGACGTGGTGTCCGTCCACTCCGACCGGGTACGGCTCCAGCGCCAATTGCCGGCCGAGGACCTCTTCGGCGGTTCGCGGCGGCTCGACGCGATCGGCATAGGGCTCAATCTGCTGGTGCAGAACTTCTCGGGCCGCAGGCTCGTCCGGCTGGCCGAGTCGGGTTGCCGCATCCGGCTGCTCTTCATCAACCCGGCGAGCAGCGCGGTCAAGCGCCGGGAGCGGGAGCTGGGCCTGAAGAAGGGCGAACTGAGCCGGTCGGTGGAGATGAACATCCTCCACATGCGCCGGGTCCGCTCCAAACTGCGTGATCCGGGTGCCTTCGAGATCCATGTCTTCGACGAGACCCCGCGCTTCACGGCCTATCTGGTGGACGGCGACGGCACGGACGCTGTGGGGGTCGTCCAGACCTATCTGCGGCGCGCACGCGGCATGGAGGCGCCGGTGCTGGTGCTGCGCGGCGGCGGGCGTGCGGTGTTCCGCGCGGGGCAGGAGAACGAGAACGGCCTGTTCGAGACGTACCGCGAGGAGTTCGAGTCGGTCTGGACGGACTCCCGGCCCGTCTCCTGACCGGCTGCTCCCGGGACGTCTCCCGGGGGGTGCCGGTGAGGGGTCCCGGCCGCTCTGTCAGTGGTGCGTGCAAGGGTGGTCACCACATGGGGGAGCACACGAAGGAGGTACCCGATGAGTTGGGACCGGGAGCCGCTGGTCGGTTTCGACCTGGAGACGACGGGCACGGAGCCGCTGAAGGCGCGCATCGTGACGGCCGCCGTCGTGAGCGTCGGCAGCAGCGGCGGGGAGCCCGTCCAGGAGCGCACCTGGCTGGCCGATCCGGGGGTCGCGATCCCCGCGCAGGCCTCGGCGATCCACGGCATCAGCAGCGAGCGCGCGGTGGCGGAGGGCCGCCCGGTGCGCGAGGTCGCCGACGAGATCGCCGAGACGCTGACCGCCCACTGGCGCCGGGGCGTCCCGGTCGTCGCGTACAACGCGGCCTTCGATCTGACCCTGCTCACCGCCGAGCTGCGGCGGCACGGCCTGCCCTCGCTGAGCGACCGGCTGGACGGGGCGGGCATCGGCCCCGTCATCGACCCGTACACCATCGACCGCGCCGTGGACCGCTACCGCAAGGGCAAGCGCACGCTGGAGGCGGTCTGCGTCGAGTACGGCGTGGTCCACGGCGGCGCCCACGACGCGGGGGCGGACGCGCTGGCCGCGGTCCGGGTGGCCCATGCGATAGCCGGACGGCACGGCTCGGTGGCCGCGCTGTCCGCCGCGGAGCTGCACGAGCGCCAGGTGGAGTGGTACGCGCGGTGGGCGGCGGACTTCCAGCGGTTCCTGCGCCGCAAGGGCACGGCGGACGCGGTGGTCGACGGCCACTGGCCGCTGCGGGAGCCGGCCGCGGTCACCGTCTAGAAGGGATACCAGCGCACCGTCGGGTCGTCGTCGCGCAGCGAGGCCACCCGGCGGCGGAATTCCGCGAGCGCCTTCGGGTTGGTCGGCGCGTGCTGCGACACCCAGGCGCAGCTGGCGGTCTCCCGTGCCCCGCGCAGCACCGCGCAGCCCTCCCACGCGCGCACGTCCCAGCCGTACGCGGCGGTGAACGCGTCGTACGCCCCGGGCGCCAGTCCGTACCGGTCCCGGGACAGGGCCAGTACGACCAGGTCGTGCTCGCGCAGGTCCGCGGAGAAGGTCTCCAGGTCGACCAGGACCGGACCGTCCGGGCCGACATGGACGTTGCGGGGGAGTGCGTCGCCGTGGATCGGCCCCGGCGGCAGATGCGGGACGAGGGCGGCCGCGGCCGTGGCGAAGCCGTCCCGGCGCTCGCGCAGATAGGCGGCGTCGGCCGGGTCGATCGCGTCGCCCGCGAGCCGCAGCCACCGCTCGACCCCGCCCAGCAGCTCGCGGCGAGGCAGTACGAAGCCGTCCGGGGCCGGCAGCGCGTGCACCAGGGTCAGCAGCCCGGCCAGGTCCTTCGGCTCGGCGGGGCGCACGGCCTTTGGCAGCCGGTGCCAGAGGGTCACCGGATGGCCCTCGACCAGCCGGGCCTCGGGCTCCGCGGCCCGCACGGCCGGGACGCCCGCCCCGGCCAGCCAGTGGGCGACGGCCACCTCACGGTCCGCCCGTTCTCGCAGTTCCGGGTGGCGCACGGCGTCCCGGCCCACCTTGACCACCAGGTCGTCGACGGCGAAGACCGCGTTCTCACCCAGCGCGAGCAGTTCCGCGTCGCCGGGCAGACCGGCGGCGGCGAGCACCTCGCGCGCAAGCATGTCGTTCATGTCTGCGATTTTCGCACCCGCGCAGGCCTCCTTGACGAACCGACGACCCGTCAGCACCATGACGGGGGCCACCTGAGCGGCCAGAACGGTACGAAGCCGATCAAATGACGCAAGGGGGCTAATTGTGACGTTAGCGAGTGCGACCGTACGTCCGGGGAGACACGGGCCGCCCGGCGGCCCGAAGGCCGCCCCGCCCCGGCCGGCGGTCCGGAGCGCCGGCACCTGGTTCCTGGTGCTGCCCGCGCTGATCCCGATCCTCGTCCTCAGCGTCGGCCCCCTGCTCTACGGCATCGCGCTCGCCTTCACCGACGCCCAGTCCGGCCGTACCCGCGCCACCCAGTGGGTGGGCGCCCTGAACTTCCAGGACCTGCTCCACGACACCCTCTTCTGGGACTCCTTCCGGATCGGCCTGGTCTGGGCGTTCGGCGTGACCGTCCCGCAGTTCTTCCTGTCACTCGGCCTCGCTCTGCTGCTCGACCAGCGGCTGCGGCTGCGCTGGCTGGCGCGGGCGCTGGCGATCATCCCCTGGGCGATGCCCGAGGTGGTGGTGGGCGTCATGTGGCGGCTGGTCTACCACCCGGACGCGGGCGTCCTCAACGAGACCCTGCGTGACCTCGGCCTCGGCGAGGGGCGGGACTGGCTCACCGGACTCGCCACCGCGCTGCCCGCCGTGATCGTGGTCGGGGTGTGGGCGGGCATGCCGCAGACCACCGTCGCCCTGCTCGCCGGGGTCCAGAACGCCCCGCAGGAGCTGCACGAGGCGGCGGCCCTGGACGGTGCCGGTGCCTGGCGCCGCTTCCGTACCGTCACCTGGCCGGTGCTCAGGCCGGTCGCGCTCGCCGTCACCGCACTCAACTTCATCTGGAACTTCAACTCCTTCGCCCTGGTCTACGTCCTGACCAACGGCGGCCCCGGCGGCCGTACCCGGCTGCCGATGCTCTTCGCGTACGAGGAGGCCTTCCACTACGGGCAGTTCGGATACGCCGCGGCGATGGGCTGTGTGATGGTCGCGGTGATCTCCGTGATCCTCGCCGTGTACCTCGCCGGACGGCTCAAGGGAGGCGAGGACCGATGAACACGCGTACCAGCGCACCGGCCCGCGCCGGACAGTACGCCGCGCTCCTGGGCTACCTCGCCTTCCTGGCGTTCCCGTTCCTGTGGCTGGTGTCCACCGCGTTCAAACCGGCACGCGAACTGGGCTCGCTCCACCCCACCTGGATCCCCGAGCACCCGACGCTCGACAACTTCCGCCAGGCCTTCGACGAGCAGCCGCTGCTCCGCGCCGCCGCCAACTCGCTGACCGCCGCGCTCTGCGCCGCCGCCCTCGCCGTCGTGGTCGCCACGCCCCTGGCGTACGTGATGGCCCGCCGCCGCTCCCGGCTCTCGACAGCGGCCACCGGATGGGTGGTGGTCAGCCAGGCGTTCCCGCTGGTCCTGCTGATCATCCCGCTCTTCCTGGTCCTGAAGGGCCTGCACCTGATCAACACCCTGACCGGGCTGGTCATGGTGTACACCGTCTGGGCGCTGCCCTTCGCGCTCTGGATGCTGGTGGGATACGTACGCGCCGTGCCCGTCGAACTGGAGGAGGCCGCCGCGGTAGACGGCGCGGGACGGCTGCGCACCCTGGTGTCGGTGACCGCCCCGCTGCTGGCCCCCGGAATCGTCGCCACCGCGCTCTTCGCCTTCATCACCGCCTGGAACGAGCTGTTCTTCGCGCTCGTCCTGCTCAAGACCCCGGAGAAACAGACCCTGCCGGTCGTCCTGACCCACTTCATCGGCGCGGAGGGCGCGGCCGACCTCGGGCCGCTCGCCGCCGCCGCCTTCCTCGCCACCCTGCCCTCGCTGGTGATCTTCGCGGTCATCCAGCGGCGGATCACCGGCTCCATGCTGGCCGGGGCGGTGAAGAGCTGATGCGGGCATCGCCACGCAGGACGGCCGCCGCCGCGGCCACCGCGCTCGCCCTGCTCCTCACCGGCTGCGCGGGCACGGACGACGGCCGGGGCGAGCGCGGCCGGATCGAGCTGAGCTTCCAGTCGCTGGCCTGGCAGAAGGAGTCCGTCGACGCCAACAAGCAGCTGGTGGACGAGTGGAACGCGAGCCACCCGGACATCCATGTCACCTACGTGCAGGGCAGCTGGGACACCGTCCACGACCAGCTGCTCACCTCCTTCGAGGGCGGCGAGGCACCGGACATCATCCACGACGCCTCCGACGACCTGGCCGACTTCGCGTACGGCGGCTTCCTCGCCGACCTGCGCGGGCTGCTCCCGGACCGGCTGACGGCCGACATCCCGCGGCAGAGCTGGTCCACCACCACCTTCGGCGACGGCGTCTACGGCGTGCCCTTCCTCCAGGAACCCCGCGTCCTGATCGCCAACACCGAGATCCTCGAGCGGTCCGGGGTCCGGGTCCCGACCCCCGGGAAGCCCTGGAGCTGGGCGAAGTTCCGGCAGGTCACCAAGGAGCTGACCGGCGAGGGACGGTACGGGGTCGCCTGGCCGCTCAAGGAGCCGGTCTCCGTCACCCTCAACCTCGGCCTCTCCGACGGCGGCCGGCTCTTCCACCGGGGCGCCGACGGCAGGGTCACCCTGCGTGCGGAGGCGGGCGACCGGATCGTCCCCGGCACGATTCACGACCAGGTCAACACCGACCGCAGCGCCGCGCGCACCACCCTCGGGATGGGCGGCTCCGACACCCTCCCCGGTTTCTTCGGCGGCAAGTACGCGATGGTTCCGCTCGGCTTCTCGTACCGCCAGCAGGTCGTCGAGCAGGCCCCGGAGGGCTTCGAGTGGACGGTGCTCCCGGCGCCCGCGGGCAGTGCGGGGCTCGCCCAGGGGGTCAGTCCGCAGACCCTGTCCGTGTCGCAGGCCAGCCCGCACAAGAAGGCGGCCGCGCGGTTCATCGACTTCCTGCTCCGGCCGCCGAACACGGTGCGCCTGGCCAAGGGCGACTGGATGCTCCCGACCGGCACGAAGGCCCTTGCCGACCCCTCCCTGCACACCGCCGAGAACGGCTGGGCGACCGGCGTCGCCGTCGCGAAGGCGCTCCGGCCGGCGCCCGCCCAGTCGGTGCGCGGCTACCCGGAATGGAAGGACAAGGTGGCCACGCCCGCGCTCCAGGAGTACTACAGCGGGGCCATCGGAGCCAAGGAGCTGAGGAAGCGTCTGGTCGACGACGGGAACCGGGTCCTGGCCCGCTACCAGCGCTGACGCAGCCGCCAGGGACGGCCCCGGGACCCCGTGCGAAAGGTCCCGGGGACCGGCCCCGGAGCACCGGAACGCCCCGCACCGCCGCAATGTGACCACCAGGTGAGAGGTCGGTGAACGTGGGGGCCAAATCCGGCCGCGACCCCGCCCGGCCGCGGGGTCGGGCGGGGCGCGCCGCACCGTCCGCGAAGACCGCCGGTGGCACTGCGGCTCCGGGGAGAACGGCATAAGTCCTGGTGACCGCGCCCGACTTGGGTGCCGCTGGCCGGTTTCTTATTACGAAAGTTTGTTGAGTAAGTCACAGCCGCATGAAGGTCTTGATCTGAGCTCGTCAATCGGTCAGGGTTTCGAACCAGTCCCCGGAGATCTTCCGGCCGGGGGCGAATCCCCCCACAAAGAATGACGAGGAGACCCCTCTTCATGGCTATTCACCAGCGTGCCCGCAGCTTCAAGCTCACCGCGGCGATAACCGCGGTGGCCGCGGCGGCCGGAGTCGCCCTGCTCAGCACTTCGCCGGCAGGCGCCGAGCCCGCCCCCGCGATGGGCGTCGTCTACGGCGCCGACGCGGCGGACGCCGTCTCCGGCAGCTACATCGTCATGCTGAACCAGAAGGCCGACAAGGCCGAGCTCGCCAAGGAGTACGGCGGAAAGCTGAAGCGCAACTACAGCTCCGCCATCAACGGCTTCTCCGCCTCCGGCCTCACACTCACCGAGGCCAAGCGCCTGGCCGCCGACCCGGCCGTCTCCAAGGTCGTCCAGAACAAGAAGTTCCACATCGACGGGACCCAGACGAACCCGCCGTCCTGGGGTCTGGACCGGATCGACCAGACCGAGACCGCGGGCGACAACGCCTACACCTACCCCGACAGCGCGGGCGAGGGCGTGACCGCGTACGTCATCGACACCGGTGTGCGCACCACGCACGAGGAGTTCGAGGGCCGGGCCAGCTCCGGCTACGACGCCGTCGACAACGACGACAGCGCCGACGACGGCAACGGCCACGGCACCCATGTGGCGGGCACCATCGCCGGTGCGAGCTACGGCGTCGCCAAGAAGGCCAAGATCGTCGCCGTCCGGGTGCTCGACGACTCCGGCTCGGGCACCACCGAGCAGGTCGTCGCCGGCATCGACTGGGTCACCGAGAACCACGAGGGCCCCTCCGTCGCCAACATGAGCCTGGGCGGCGGCGCGGACGAGGCGCTCGACGCCGCGGTCCAGAAGGCCATCGCCTCCGGCGTCACCTTCGCGGTCGCCGCCGGGAACGACTCCTCCGACGCGAGCAGCACCTCCCCGGCCCGCGTCCCCGAGGCCATCACGGTCGCGTCGTCCACCGTGGACGACACGCAGTCGTACTTCTCCAACTACGGCCCGATCGTGGACATCTACGCCCCGGGCTCGGACATCACCTCGTCCTGGAACGACAGCGACGACGCGTCCAACACCATCTCCGGTACGTCCATGGCGACCCCGCACGTCGTCGGCGCCGCCGCCGTCTACCTCTCCGGTCACCCGGACGCCACACCGGACGAGGTCGCCACGGCGCTCACCGACGGGGCCACCCCCGACGCGATCTCCGACGCGACCGAGGGCACCCCGAACAAGCTGCTGAAGATCGTCGAGTAGCCGGTCGGTCACTCCGTGGTGGGCCCCCCCGGGCGCCCCCCGGGCACCCCGCGGCACACCGCCCCCCCCCCCCCCCCCCCCGCGGGCGAAATAAACCAACAGAACCACGACCCGC
>NZ_JBHJQP010000055.1:0-43445 GCF_042262625.1 Streptomyces sp. NPDC056347
GTTGATAGGCCAGATGTGGAAGCCCGGTGACGGGTGGAGCTGACTGGTACTAATAGGCCGAGGGCTTGTCCTCAGTTGCTCGCGTCCACTGTGTTTGTTCTGAAATAACGAACTGCCGTGTTGTTGTCCGGTGTTGGTTAATTTCATAGTGTTTCGGTGGTCATTGCGTTAGGGAAACGCCCGGTTACATTCCGAACCCGGAAGCTAAGCCTTTCAGCGCCGATGGTACTGCAGGGGGGACCCTGTGGGAGAGTAGGACGCCGCCGAACTCCTTTTGTGAATGAGCCCCGTGTCCGTCAGGACACGGGGCTTTTTCGCGTTTACCGGGCATGCATTGTCACCCCTGTGCAACCGGCAGCAGTGGCTGAGGGTAGGGTCAGGGGGCATCATTGGCACTTTCTTCACAGGAGGCCCCCGGGTGGAGGTCCAGGAGACTCGGGTTCAGACGGACCGGGTACTCACCATCCCCAACATCCTCAGCATGGCTCGCCTTGTCGGCGTTCCGCTCTTCCTGTGGCTGATTCTTCGCCCCGTGTTCGGTGGACCGCAGAGCGACGGCTGGGCTCTGCTGGTGTTGATGTTCAGCGGCATCAGCGATTACCTCGACGGTAAGCTCGCCCGCCGGTGGAACCAGATCAGCAGCCTCGGCCGGCTTCTCGATCCCGCTGCGGACCGCCTCTACATCCTTTCGACTCTCGTCGGCCTGACCTGGCGCGAGATCCTGCCACTCTGGCTCACCGCAGTACTGCTGGCCCGCGAGCTGATGCTCCTCCTGATGGTTGCAATCCTGCGGCGTCACGGCTATCCGCCACCGCAGGTGAACTTCCTGGGCAAGGCCGCCACGTTCAACCTGATGTACGCGTTCCCCTTGTTGCTGCTCAGCGACGGAAGTGGTTGGCTGGCATCGCTGGCCGCTATTTTCGGATGGGCGTTCGCAGGTTGGGGTACAACGCTCTATTGGTGGGCAGGGATCCTCTACGTGGTTCAGGTCCGCCGGCTCGTCAAGGCGGACGCAGAAGCCGATTGAGCTCGTTGCCGCGGTGCCGCGCAGTGTGGCCGGCCCGCCGCTGATGATCCGCATGGTGCCCTGACGGGCGAAGTCGGCTAGACCGTCGTCTCTTCAAGGAGGACGTTTCCGACATGAAGGCCGTCGTGATGGCTGGTGGCGAAGGCACACGTCTTCGCCCGATGACCTCAAGCATGCCCAAGCCCCTTCTGCCCGTCGCCAATCGGCCGATCATGGAGCACGTGCTTCGGCTGCTCAAGCGTCATGGGCTGAACGAGACCGTCGTAACGGTCCAGTTTCTTGCCTCGCTGGTCAAGAACTACTTCGGGGACGGCGAGGAGCTCGGGATGGAGCTCAGCTATGCCAACGAGGAGAAGCCGCTCGGCACCGCCGGGAGTGTGAAGAATGCCGAAGAGGCACTGAAGGACGATACATTCCTGGTCATTTCCGGGGATGCGCTCACCGACTTCGACCTCACTGATCTCATCGCCTTCCACAAGGAAAAGGGCGGTCTGGTCACGGTGTGCCTGACCCGTGTGCCGAACCCACTGGAATTCGGCATCACGATTGTCGACGAGGGCGGCCAGGTCGAGCGCTTCCTGGAGAAACCCACCTGGGGTCAGGTCTTCTCGGACACCGTGAATACCGGCATCTACGTCATGGAGCCCGAGGTATTCGACTATGTCGCAGCCGATGTGTCGGTGGACTGGTCGGGTGACGTCTTCCCCCAGCTCATGAAGGAGGGCAAGCCCATCTACGGCTACATCGCCGAGGGCTACTGGGAGGACGTCGGCACACACGAGAGCTATGTGAAGGCGCAGGCCGACGTACTGGAACGCAAGGTCGACGTCGACATCGACGGCTTCGAGATCTCGCCGGGCGTATGGGTCGCGGAAGGCGCGGAAGTACACCCCGACGCGGTGCTCCGCGGGCCGCTCTACATCGGTGACTACGCAAAGGTCGAAGCCGGTGCCGAGGTCCGCGAGCACACGGTCATCGGGTCGAATGTAGTGGTCAAGAGCGGTGCGTTCCTGCACAAGGCAGTGATCCACGACAACGTCTATATCGGCCAGCACAGCAATCTGCGTGGGTGCGTGATCGGCAAGAACACCGACGTCATGGGTGCGGCACGCATCGAGGACGGCGCCGTCATCGGCGACGAGTGTCTGATCGGCGAGGAATCGATCATTCAGGGCAATGTCCGGGTCTATCCGTTCAAGACCATCGAGGCCGGTGCCTTCGTCAATACCTCGGTGATCTGGGAATCGCGTGGGCAGGCACATCTCTTCGGTGCCCGAGGGGTGTCCGGAATCCTGAACGTCGAGATCACCCCGGAACTCGCGGTCAGACTCGCCGGGGCGTACGCCACCACCCTCAAGAAGGGGGCGACGGTCACCACCGCTCGCGACCACTCCCGCGGTGCCCGCGCCCTGAAGCGCGCAGTGATCTCCGCCCTCCAGGCCAGTGCCATCGACGTACGGGACCTGGAGAACGTGCCCCTGCCCGTCGCCCGTCAGCAGACCGCACGCGGCAGCGCGGGCGGGATCATGATCCGCACCTCTCCCGGTGTGCCCGACTCCGTCGACATCATGTTCATCGACGAACGGGGAGCGGACCTGTCACAGGCCCGCCAGCGGAAGCTGGACCGGGTCTACGCACGTCAGGAATACCGCCGGGCCTTCCCGGGTGAGATCGGGGACCTGCACTTCCCGTCCAGCGTCTTCGACTCGTACACCGGATCACTGCTGCGGAACGTCGACACCTCGGGCATCGCCGACGCGGGCCTCAAGGTCGTCGTCGACGCGTCCAACGGGAGCGCCGGGCTCGTACTGCCCAGTCTGCTCGGGCGGCTCGGGGTCGACTCGCTCACGATCAATCCCGGCCTTGACGAATCGCGGCCCACCGAGACGGCCGAGGGGCGGCGCTCCGGGATGGTGCGGCTCGGCGAGATCGTGGCTTCGGCAGGGGCTTCGTTCGGTGTGCGGTTCGACCCGGTGGGGGAACGGCTCTCCCTGGTCGACGAGCGAGGGCGGATCATCGAGGACGACCGGGCGCTCCTGGTGATGCTCGACCTCGTCGCCGCCGAGCGGCGCAGCGGACGGGTGGCCCTGCCCGTCACCACGACACGCGTCGCCGAGCAGGTGGCGGCCTACCACGGCACGCAGGTCGAATGGACGACCACGTCGCCGGACGACCTGACGCGGGTGGGCAGTGAGGAAGGCACCATCTTCGGTGGAGACGGGCGCGGCGGCTTCATCGTTCCCGAATTCAGCAGTGTCTTCGACGGATCGGCCGCCTTCGTGCGGCTCCTCGGTTTGGTGGCCCGGACCCAGCTCACCCTCAGCCAGATCGATGCCCGCATTCCCCGTGCCCATGTCCTGCCCCGTGACCTGCCCACCCCGTGGGCCGTCAAGGGCCTGGTGATGCGACGGGTCGTGGAGGCCGCCGGGGACCGCAGCGTCGACACGACGGACGGCGTACGGGTCGTCGAGGCCGACGGACGGTGGGTGATGGTGCTGCCGGACCCGGCCGAGGCCGTCACCCATCTGTGGGCCGAGGGACCGGACGACGCCTCCGCACAGGCACTGCTGGACGAGTGGGCGGCCGTGGTGGAGGGCGCGGGGCGCTGACACCGCCACCGGTGTGCCCCGCGGCGGTCACGTACGACCGCGGGGTCACCGGTGGGGCCATTCGGCGGTAGCCGCGGCGACGTGCGACGATGTGCGGCATGTCGCAGCAGCCCCCCGATCGGAGTACCGCCTCGCCGCCCGCGCGTCCTGACGCCTCCATGTCGCTGCTGACCAATGTGATGGATCACAGCCTCGACGACGGATACGCCGAGGCGTCGGCACGCCGGCAGGCCGACGGGACCGCGGGCCTGCCCCGTACGCTCAAGTCGAAGCTCGGGCTCGCCGCCTGTCTGGTGCTCGCCGCGCTCGTCGTGACGCTCGGGGCCGCGGAGGCGCGGGTCTCGGCACCGGTCCTCGCCAAGGAACGCCAGGAGCTGATCGGGCGCATCGACGACGAGACCGCCGCCGCCGACACCCTCGAGGCGGAGGTGGACAAGCTCCGCGACGACGTCGGCAGGCGCCAGCGCAAGGCCCTGGAGAAGCACGGTGGGGACCAGGGGGAGCGGGTGGCGCTGCTCGCCGGGGCGACCCCGGTGGAGGGCCCCGGCGTCAAGCTCGTCGTCGACGACGCCAAGGACACCGACCAGGGCGGTGGCGGTCCGCGGGAGACCAGCGGATTCGCCGACACGGGACGGGTCCGTGACCGGGACCTCCAGCGGGTCGTCAACGGGCTGTGGCAGTCCGGGGCGGAGGCGATCGCGATCAACGGCCAGCGACTGACCGCCCTGTCGGCGATCCGTGCCGCGGGCGACGCCATACTGGTCGACAACAGGCCGCTGGTGCCGCCCTACACAGTGCTGGCGGTGGGGAACGGGAAACAGCTCGCCGCGGCCTTCCAGGACAGTGCCGACGGGCAGTACCTGCAAGCGCTGAAGGACACTTTCGACATCCGGACGAGCCTGTCGGTCCAGGAGAAGGTCAGCCTTCCGGTCGCACCGAGCCTGATCGTACGTACAGCAGAGCCTTATCGGGCCGCAGACACCGGCAGTGGTGCGGCAGACACAGGGAAGGGCACATCGTGATCGCCGTACTGGGCCTCGTCGTGGGCGTCGTGGTCGGGCTGTTGGTCCGGCCCGAGGTGCCGGCCGTGGTCGAGCCGTATCTCCCGATCGCCGTCGTGGCGGCACTCGACGCCGTATTCGGCGGCCTGCGGGCCATGCTCGACGGGATCTTCGTCGACAAGGTCTTCGTCGTGTCGTTCCTCTCGAACGTCGTGGTCGCCGCCCTCATCGTGTTCCTGGGCGACAAGCTGGGCGTCGGCGCGCAGCTGTCCACGGGTGTGGTGGTCGTGCTCGGGATCAGGATCTTCTCCAACGCCGCGGCCATCCGCCGGCACGTCTTCCGGGCCTGACGCCGATGAGCAACGAAGAACTTCCCGACGGCCCCGAGCGGGCCGAGGAGCCGGCACCGGGCCCCGCCGAGGAAATCACCGGCCGTCAGCGCCTGATCGCCGGTCTCTGGCCGCCGCGGGTGACCCGGGCTCAACTGACCGTCGCGGTACTGCTGTTCGTCCTCGGTCTCGGGCTGGCCATCCAGGTGCGGTCCACCAGCGACAACAGCGCGCTGCGCGGCGCCCGGCAGGAGGACCTGGTCCGCATCCTCGACGAGCTGGACGACCGGACGCAGCGTCTGGAGGACGAGAAGCAGCGGCTGGCAGCTCAGCGCACGGAGCTGGAGAACAGCTCCGACCAGGCCGAGGAGGCGCGCAAGCAGACGGTCGAGAAGGAACGCCAGCTGGGTATCCTCGCGGGCACCGTGGCGGCTCACGGGCCCGGGATCACGCTCACCGTCCATGACCCCGGGGACGGCGTGAAGGCGGACATGCTGCTGGACGCGCTCCAGGAGCTGCGTGCGGCGGGCGCCGAGGCGATCGAGGTCAACGGGGTGCGTGTGGTGGCCAACACCTACTTCTCCGGCGACGGCGGCAATGTGAGCGTCGACGACCGTAAGATCACTGAGCCGTACGTCTTCAAGGTGATCGGCAAACCCCAGGACCTGGAGCCGGCGCTGAACATTCCGGGCGGGGTGGTGCAGACGCTGGAGAAGGAGCAGGCCACCGTGCAGGTCGCGCAGGCCGACGACATTGTCGTGGATGCCTTGCGACCAGCGGAGCAGCCTGACTACGCTCGGTCGTCGTCACCGTGACATCGCGGCGCGGAAGGGTCGAAGGACACGGGCGCGAGGTTGCGGGGGGTCGCCGCATCGGATTGGCGGTGCGTGGTGGAAACTGTCGGGTGGATACGGACGTTGTGAAGATGTCCGGGTCGGCAGGTGTGTTCATTCAGGGTTCGTCCTGCCCCACGGGCGGGTCTATTTCGGTCAAGGGGAATCGCCCGTGAAGTTGTTTGGGAAGTTGTTCGGCAAGAGCGCTCGAGACGAGGCCGCCCGCCATCGCGCACCGCGCCATGGCCAGGCGGAGGAGCAGGGTTCGGAACGCCCGCTCTTCCGTGATCAGGTGGCGGGTACGGGCAGTGACAATTCGGGAGCAACCGGCGCGTCGTCTGTTGACCCTGCCGGCGCCGCCCGCATAGGTTTCGGGGAATCGTCGGGCTCGGGCGGAGGGTTCGCCCCCAGGCAGGAGGGTTCGTCCATGCCGGTCTGTCCGAGGTGCGGCCATCGCAATTCCGAGGCCGGCCGCTTCTGCTCCAACTGCGGTGCGCCGCTGAAGGGCGGTATTCCGGAGCGTGCCTCGGAGACGACGTCGACGATCTCCATCTCCGGCCTTGAGGCGTACGACGCGGAGGCCACCGGCCAGACCGCCATCCCGTCCCTCTCGCCCGAGGCGCAGGCCGCCGTCGAGGCGCTGCCGCTCGGCTCGGCGCTCCTCGTGGTGCGCCGTGGTCCGAATTCCGGCAGTCGTTTCCTGCTGGACGGTGAGGTGACCACGGCGGGCCGTCACCCGCAGAGCGACATCTTCCTCGATGACGTGACGGTGTCGCGTCGCCACGTGGAGTTCCACCGGGGCGCCGACGGCAGCTTCACGGTCGGGGACGTCGGCAGTCTCAACGGCACCTACGTCAATCGTGAGCGCATCGACTCCGTCGCCCTGTCGAATGGCGACGAAGTGCAGATCGGCAAGTACCGGCTGGTCTTCTACGCGAGCCAGCGCGGTATCTGACCCGTCAGGGAAGGTCCATGCTCAGAACACCGACGGGCGGTGCCGTGACCGGCACCGCCACCGGCGACGACCGCCCGATGAGCATCGGTACGGTGCTGCTGCGGCTGCGGGAAGAGTTTCCCGAGGTCACGATCTCCAAGATCCGTTTCCTGGAGGCCGAGGGGCTCGTCGAGCCGCAGCGGACTCCTTCGGGCTATCGCAAGTTCCGCGGTGCCGATGTGGAGCGGCTGGCCCAGGTGCTGCGCATGCAGCGGGACCACTACCTGCCGTTGAAGGTCATCCGCGAGCATCTGGATGCCCTCGCCCGTGGTGAACAGGCCGCCCTGCCGTCCGGGGGCGGCCCGCGGGACCTGGCCGACGGGGCGGAGGCCGGACGGCCCACCGCCGCCCGGATCGGCCGTGCCGAGCTGCTGGCCGCCGCCGAGGCGACGGAGAGCGAGCTCGACGAGTGGGAGTCGTACGGTCTGGTCACCCCGACCCCGGAGGGCGGCTACGACGCCGAGGCGGTCACCGTCGCCAAGCTTGTGGCGGATCTGGGCAGGTTCGGTCTCGAGCCGCGTCACCTGCGTGCCATGCGGTCGGCTGCGGATCGTGAGGTCGGGCTCATCGAGCAGGTGGTCGCGCCCTTGCGCAGACATCGGAATCCGCAGACCAGAGCCCATGCGGAGGCCACCGCGAAAGAGCTTGCGGAGCTGTCCGTGCGGCTCCATTCGGCCTTTGTGCAGAGCGCTCTGCACGTCCGGCTCCACTGATCACGCCGGTGCCCGACTACCCAAACCTGCCAAGCACGTCCTAGGGTTGCTGTGTGAACGAGCTCGACGTTGTGGGTGTCCGGGTGGAAATGCCCTCGAACCAACCGATCGTGCTCCTGCGTGAAGTGGGAGGCGACCGGTTCCTCCCCATTTGGATCGGTCCCGGGGAGGCGACCGCGATCGCCTTCGCCCAGCAGGGCATGGCACCGGCCAGGCCGCTGACCCATGATCTCTTCAAGGACGTGCTCGAGGCCGTGGGCCAGGAGCTCACCGAGGTCCGCATCACGGACCTCCGCGAAGGGGTCTTCTACGCGGAGCTGGTCTTCGCCAGCGGGGTCGAGGTGAGCGCGCGGCCGTCCGACGCCATAGCGCTCGCCCTGCGCACCGGAACGCCGATCTACGGCAGCGACGGGGTGCTCGACGACGCAGGCATCGCGATTCCGGACGAGCAGGAGGACGAGGTGGAGAAGTTCCGCGAGTTCCTCGACCAGATCTCCCCGGAAGACTTCGGTACCAACAGCCAGTGACCGTCCCGCAGGGCTGCCGCCAGCACATCCGACAAGCCTTTCCCGCTTGCGAGGCGGGGGAAACCACCCTCGGGGTGATTATCACTCGGCGTGCCGAGTGTGGCGATCGTTGACGCACCCCGAGTGACTGCCTACCTTCGAGAGGGCAGGTCAAGGACGGAGGTCGGCGTGAGAAGCAGCGGCGACGGTACGGCAGCGGGTGCGCCGTGTCCGCAGCAGGGGAGTACAGCCGACCACACCATCGTGCAACCGGTTCATCCGGCGGTGGCGGGGGGCGCAGTGGCATCGGCCAACGACATCGGCTACCGCGGGCCGACCGCCTGCGCGGCCGCCGGGATCACCTACCGGCAGCTGGACTACTGGGCGCGCACGGGGCTGGTGGAACCGAGCGTGCGCCCCGCGTACGGCTCCGGCACGCAGCGGCTCTACAGCTTCCGGGACGTCGTCCTGCTGAAGATCGTGAAGCGGTTCCTGGACACCGGCGTGGCGCTGCAGAACATCCGCACCACGGTGCAGCACCTGCGAGCCCGCGGGTTCCAGGATCTCGAGCGGATGACGCTGATGAGCGACGGGGCGACGGTCTACGAATGCTCCTCGCCCGACGAGGTCGTCAGCCTCCTCCAGGGCGGCCAAGGGGTCTTCGGCATCGCCGTGGGCGTGGTGTGGCAGGACGTCGACGCCGCGCTGTCGCAGCTGCACGGCGAGCGGGTGGACACCGGCGAGACCCTCGTCGGGAACAACCCCGCCGACGAGCTGGCGCGACGCCGCAACCGGGCCGGCTGATCCGGCCGTGCGGCGACTGTCAGTGCCGTAGGGCAGCATCGGTGGGTGTGAGAGCCGCACCCACCATCCTCCATCTCGACATGGATGCCTTCTACGCCTCGGCCGAGCAGGCGGCCAAGCCGAGCCTGCGCGGCAAGCCGGTCGTGGTGGGCGGGCTGGGGCCGCGCGGGGTCGTCGCCACCGCGTCGTACGAGGCGCGGCGCTTCGGGGTGCACTCCGCCATGCCGATGGCGCAGGCGCGGCGGCTCGCGCCCAACGCGGCCTATCTGGTGCCCCGCTTCCAGCTGTACCGGGCGGTGAGCGATCAGGTGATGGAGCTGCTCGCGCGGCTCTCCCCGCTGGTGGAGCCGCTCAGCCTGGACGAGGCCTTCGTGGACCTGGAGGCCGGCGGGACGGCCGACGACACGGCCTCGGCGCTGGAGATCGGCGAGCGGCTGCGTGCGGCCATCAGGGCGGTCACCGGGCTCACCGGCTCGGTGGGGCTCGCCGGCTCCAAGATGCTGGCCAAGATCGCTTCGGAGGAGGCCAAGCCCGACGGGCTGCGGCTGATAGTCCCCGGCACGGAGCGCGCGCTGCTCGCGCCGAAGTCGGTGCGGATCCTTCCCGGGGTGGGGCCCGCGACGGCGGACCATCTGCGCCGAGCCGGGATGACCACGGTCGATGACCTGGCCGAGGCCGGTGAGGACGAGCTCGTACGCCTGCTCGGCAAGGCCCACGGCGGCTCGCTGCATCGGATGGCCCTCGGCCACGACGACCGGCCGGTGGTCGCGGAGCGGGACGCGAAATCGGTGTCGGTGGAGGACACCTTCGACGCCGATCTCCACGACCGGATCCGGATCCGGTCGGAGGTCGAGCGGCTGGCCGACCGGTGCGTCGGGCGGCTGCGGGGCGCGGGGCGGTCCGGGCGCACGGTGGTGCTGAAGGTGCGCCGCTACGACTTCTCGACGCTCACCCGGTCCGAGACGCTCCGCGGCCCCACGGACGACCCCGTGGTGGTCCGTGAGGCCGCCGCACGGCTCCTTGAGGCCGTGGATACCACCGGGGGCGTCCGGCTCCTCGGTGTGGGCGTCTCGGGGCTCGCCGACTACACGCAGGAGGATCTCTTCGCCCAGGCCGCCGAGGAGCGGGCGGCGGCCGGGGAACAGGCGAAGGAGCCGTCGGCACCGGGGCTCGTCGACGACGGCGCCGAGCCGCCGGACGAGTCCGGGGCGAAGCCACCGGAGACGGAGACCGCCGAACTGCGCGCGGCCCGGCACTGGTCCGCCGGACACGACGTGCACCACACCGCCTACGGACATGGCTGGGTGCAGGGCAGCGGTGTCGGCCGGGTGACCGTGCGGTTCGAGGAGCCCGAGTCGGCGCCCGGCCGGGTGCGCACCTTCCGGGTGGACGATCCGCAGCTGCGGCCGGCCGACCCGCTGCCCCTGGTGCGCAATCCGCCGGACTACTCGTCCTGGCCGGCCAGCCTGCCGAAGTCCCGGTCCGGGGGGACGTCCCCGGGCGGGGAGTCGAGTCCGTAATGGCGGTAGAGCTGGAGTTCCTGCTCCGGTGAGAGGTGGCGGCCCACGCCGAAGTCGGGCGCGTCCTTGATCAGGGCCCGGTCGAAGGGGACGCGGAGCGTGTCCTCCACGAATTCACTGGGTTCCAGCGGCACGAACGCGTCCCGGCTGAAGAGCCCGGTACGTACGGCGGCCCACTCGGGGACCCCGGTCGCGTCGTCGAGGTACACCTCGTCGACGGTCCCGATCCTGGTGCCCTTGCGGTCGAATGCCTTGCGGCCGATCAGGCTGCGCGGATCGATGTCGGTCTGCACGATCCCTCCCACTGGTCGCGGCTACTCCACAAGCACTACAAAAGGGCAGATCCGGGTGGTTGGCCACTCGAGAAATCGGCCATGAACCCCGCTGGTAGGCTGGTCATGGCCGCTGACCCCGTGCGGGAGAGTCCTTCGGAGCTGATCCGGAGGGCGCCGAAGGAGCAAATCCTCCCCGGAATCTCTCAGGCCCCCGTACCGCACGGACGAGGTCACTCTGGAAAGCAGGGCGGGTTTCGTGCGGCCGGGTGCCGGTACGAGTCCCTACCTCACCGACGGTGAAAGCCGGCACGCCCCAGGGCGCGCCGGTGAAGCTCTCAGGTTGAGATGACAGAGGGGGAGGCCGTTCGGGCACCCGCGCCGAGGTGCCCCTCGCAGGTCGTGACAGACCAGGAGGCCTCCACCATGACCCCCCGCCGCACTCCGCTCTCCCAGCTGGAGCAGGGCATTCCGTTCGAGCAGCGCCACATCGGACCCGATGCCGAGGCGCAGTCGAAGATGCTCGCCCAGGTCGGTTACGGCTCGCTGGACGAGCTCACCGCGGCCGCGGTGCCCGATGTCATCAAGAGCACGGAGGCTCTCGGGCTGCCGTCCGCGCGCACCGAGGCCGAGGTACTCGCCGAGCTGCGTGACCTCGCGGACCGCAACCAGGTGCTGAGCCCGATGATCGGCCTCGGCTACTACGGCACCTTCACCCCGCCGGTGATCCTGCGCAACGTCATGGAGAACCCCGCCTGGTACACGGCCTACACGCCCTACCAGCCGGAGATCTCGCAGGGCCGTCTGGAGGCCCTGCTGAACTTCCAGACGATGGTCGCCGACCTGACCGGACTGCCCACCTCCGGCGCCTCCCTGCTCGACGAGGGCACCGCGGCCGCCGAGGCCATGGCGCTGTCCCGGCGCGTCGGAAAGGTCAAGAACGGCGTCTTCCTGGTCGACGCCGACGCCCTGCCGCAGACCGTCGCCGTCATCGGGACCCGTGCCGAGCCGACCGGTGTCGAGGTCGTCGTCGCCGATCTGTCCGAGGGCATCCCGGCCGAGCTCGCCGAGCGCGGTGTCTTCGGCGTCCTGCTGCAGTACCCCGGCGCGTCCGGCGAGGTCCGCCACATCGGCTCCGTCATCGAGCAGGCCCACGAACTGGGCGCGATCGTCACGGTCGCCGCCGATCTGCTGGCCCTGACCCTGCTCACCTCTCCTGGCGAGCTGGGCGCGGACATCGCCATCGGCACCACGCAGCGCTTCGGCGTCCCGATGGGCTTCGGCGGCCCGCACGCCGGATACATGGCCGTCCGCGAGAAGTTCGCCCGCAGCCTGCCCGGCCGCCTCGTCGGTGTCTCCGTCGACGCGGACGGCAACAAGGCCTACCGGCTGGCCCTGCAGACGCGTGAGCAGCACATCCGCCGCGAGAAGGCCACCAGCAACATCTGCACCGCCCAGGTGCTGCTCGCCGTCATGGCCGGGATGTACGCCGTCTACCACGGCCCGGACGGGCTGCGGACGATCGCCCGGCGTACCCACCGCTACGCCGCGATCCTGGCCGAGGGCCTGCGCGCCGCCGGTGTCGACGTGGTGACCGGCGCCCACTTCGACACCCTCACCGTGCGCGTCCCGGGCAAGGCGGCCGAGGTCGTCGCCGAGGCCCGCGAGCGCGGGGTCAACCTGCGCCTGGTCGACGCCGACCTGGTCTCCGTCGCCTGTGACGAGACGACCACCCGGACGCAGATCGCCGCCGTCTGGGCCGCCTTCGGAACCGAGGGCGACATCGAGGCGCTGGACGCCACCGTCGCCGACGCGCTGCCCGAGGGACTGCTGCGCACCGATGCGGTCCTCACGCACCCGGTCTTCCACCAGCACCGCTCCGAGACCGCGATGCTGCGCTACCTGCGCCGCCTCGCCGACCGGGACTACGCGCTGGACCGCGGCATGATCCCGCTCGGCTCCTGCACCATGAAGCTGAACGCGACCACCGAGATGGAGCCGATCACCTGGCCCGAGTTCGGCGCGCTGCACCCCTTCGCCCCGGCCGAGCAGGCGGAGGGCTTCCTCACCCTCATCCGTGAGCTGGAGGAGCGCCTGGCCGAGGTCACCGGCTACGACGCGGTGTCGATCCAGCCGAACGCGGGCTCGCAGGGCGAGTTCGCCGGTCTCCTGGCCGTACGGGCGTACCACCGGGCCAACGGCGACGAGCAGCGCACCGTCTGTCTCATCCCGTCCTCCGCGCACGGCACCAACGCGGCCAGCGCCGTGATGGCCGGGATGAAGGTCGTCGTGGTGAAGACCGCCGACGACGGGGAGGTGGACGTCGAGGACCTGCGGGCCAAGATCGAGAAGCACCGCGACGAGCTCGCCGTCCTCATGATCACGTACCCGTCGACGCACGGTGTGTTCGAGGAGCACGTCGCCGACATCTGTGCCGAGGTGCACGACGCGGGTGGCCAGGTGTACGTCGACGGCGCCAACCTCAACGCGCTGGTCGGCCTCGCCCGGCCGGGCCGGTTCGGCGGCGACGTCTCGCACCTGAACCTGCACAAGACCTTCTGCATCCCGCACGGCGGCGGCGGCCCCGGTGTCGGCCCGGTCGGTGTGCGCGCGCACCTCGCCCCGTACCTGCCGAACCACCCGCTCCAGCCCACGGCGGGCCCCGAGACGGGTGTCGGGCCGATCTCGGCCGCTCCGTGGGGCTCGGCCGGGATCCTCCCGATCTCCTGGGCGTACGTACGCCTGATGGGCGGGGAGGGCCTGAAGCGGGCGACGCAGGTCGCGGTGCTCGCGGCCAACTACATCGCCAAGCGTCTTGAGCCGCACTACCCGATCCTGTACACCGGACCGGCCGGGCTGGTCGCGCACGAGTGCATCGTGGACCTGCGGCCGATCTCCAAGGCCACCGGCGTCAGCGTCGACGACATCGCCAAGCGGCTGATCGACTACGGCTTCCACGCGCCGACGATGTCGTTCCCGGTCGCGGGGACGCTGATGATCGAGCCGACGGAGAGCGAGGACCTCGCGGAGCTGGACCGTTTCTGCGACACGATGATCGCCATCCGTGGCGAGGTCGAGAAGGTGGCCTCCGGCGAGTGGAGCGCGGACGACAACCCGCTGCGCAACGCTCCGCACACCGCGGCGATGGCCGGCGGGGAGTGGGAGCACACCTACAGCCGCGAGACGGCCGTCTTCCCGGCCGGTGTCGTGGCCGCGGACAAGTACTGGCCGCCGGTGCGCCGGATCGACGGCGCCTTCGGCGACCGTAACCTCGTCTGCTCCTGCCCGCCGCTGGACGAGTACGACAACTGACGCGTGAGCGTCACTGTGTGAGGCGGACGTGCGCCGGGGCCGGTTCGGAGGATTCTCCGGGCCGGCCCCTGTTCGTCTGCGGCCGCGGTCAGGCGGCCTTCATCACCCGGCCGGTCGCCAGCGGCCGGTGCGGGGCGATGATCTGACCGTCCGGGAGCAGCTCGCCGGTGTCCTCGAAGAGCAGGACGCCGTTGCACAGCAGGCTCCAGCCCTGTTCCGGGTGGTGCGCCGTCAGGCGGGCGGCCTCCCGGTCGGCTGAGTCGGCGGTCGGGCATGGTGGCTGATGTTGACACATGGCTGGGTTCTCTCGCTGCGTTGTAGTGAATGTGCTGCGGCTGGACGAGGTGTTCATGGCCGCCCCCCGTATCGATAGGTCCGGTCCCAGTGTTGCCCCACGGGCGTCAATCCGCAGGGATTTCGGACCAGCACTTCTCCTTACCCGAAGGACGTGTCACCCGCGCGGACGGTTCATCGCAACTGCACTGTCATTTCGGGTGGTTCGGGGTGGCCATTACGGGCTAGTCCGGATGGGCGGGAAGTGCGCCTCCCGGGCGTGGCGGCTCTTCGGCCGGGACCGGGAGGACGCGCCCGGCAGCACCGTGCCCCGTCACCGGGGGCGGCGACGGGGCACGGACGGCCGGAGCGGGCCGGGGGCTCAGGCCGGGGAGCCGAGCAGGGGGCCCGGGTCGGGCGGGATGCGCAGCGTCATCACGCGGAGCAGGTCGGCCACCCGGTGCGGCCGGTGTGCGGCGATGCCCGGCGGGGCGGGGGCCAGCGGGACGAGGAGGTCGGCGGGGGCGAGCGCTCCGTCGGCGGCGTCCGCCTCGGCGTCGCCGTGCAGCCACAGCGCCAGCATGTACAGCTCCGGGACGGACAGCAGCCGCGGCTGGTAGTGCGGTGTCACCGCCTCGGCCTGGCGCAGTGCGAGCTCGGTCGAGGCGATGTAAGGACCCTCGAAGAAGTGCGAGAAGGCCCAGCCGTCCGCGGTGAGCATGGTCTCCGCCGCCGCGACGGCCCGCTCCGCGTCGCGGATCAGGAACCGCCATCCGGTGAGCCGGGTGGCCGGGGCCGGAGTGTTCGGACCGATCCGCTCCAGCACGTGGACGGGGAGCGGGAGTTCAGGGATGAGCGGTCCCTGGGCGGACCGGAGGGCGGGGGTGCGGGCTTCGCGTACCGCGGTGGGTGAACCGAGTGCCGCGAGAACGCTGCGCAGAGCGGGCGCGGGAGCCGGGAAGACATGCAGCGGCATAGTGGGTCGCCTCTCGCTTCGGAGACACGGTGGTGCGCGGGCGGATGCAGACGGCGCTGTCGGCATGCGGGGCCAGAGGGGCCGGTGACCGAGCGGCTACGTCAACTCTCTGCCTCGTCCGCGGAGTTTATACGAAATGTGTTCATGCGGTGTTTCCACTAGCCGTTGCGGGTGCTGCGGGCAAGGCGGTATCAAGACTTTATTATGCGGAGAAACTGATGATTCCGTTTCGGTGGCACAGTCACTGCCTGGGGACTTTCCCATGACGTGGACGGCTGAAACACGTCGGCTTTTCAGGACTCATCGACCGGCAATCGCATCCCGCATCATGCCATTGGAATGTGCCCGGAGCGACTGTTCTCAGACTAGTGGGTCGGTGGCCTTCTCGTGGGCGTTATGGATCACCCCGCCTGGGCATTATCGATCCTGATGCGAGCGGTCTGGCCGCGGGCCGCCCACCGAGGGAGGGACGCTTCGATGGGGGAGAAGGTCGTGGCGGGCGCCTTTGACCTGTCCGATCGGCAGAGGTACCGGAAGAAGCTCCACGAGTGTCTGGAGGGGCTGGAGCGA
Organism: Streptomyces sp. NPDC056347; assembly: GCF_042262625.1. Lineage (NCBI taxonomy): Bacteria > Bacillati > Actinomycetota > Actinomycetes > Kitasatosporales > Streptomycetaceae > Streptomyces > Streptomyces sp. NPDC056347. The sequence continues at coordinate 15,740 of NZ_JBHJQP010000055.1, forward strand.
CTTCTTGTGGAGCAACGGTTCGATCGGCCGCGCAACCTCATGGGCGTGGAGATCGAACTCAATCTCGCGGGTGCCGACGGCATGCCGAAGATGATGAATGGAGAGGTCCTTCCGCGCATCGCCAGCCGCGATTTCCAGATGGAACTCGGGATGTTCAATCTGGAGGTGAACATAGTCCCGCACCGCTTGGGGGGACGGGTTCTGGATCAGCTGGCCGAAGAGCTCAGGGCTGGACTCGGATATGCCCACCGGAAGGCGGGTGAGGTCGATGCCGGGCTCATGATGATCGGAATTCTTCCCACGCTGCGCCGTGAGGATCTCGTGCTCTCCAGTCTCTCGGACGCGGAACGCTACACCTTGCTGAACGATCAGATGGTGGCTGCCCGCGGCGAGGTCTTCGCCCTCGACATCCAGGGCGTGGAGCGGCTGGTCTCCACCTCCGCCTCGATCGCCCCCGAGGCCGCCTGTACCTCGGTCCAGTTCCACCTCCAGGTGACGCCCGCGCGGTTCGCCGCCGTGTGGAACGCGGCCCAGGCGATCGCCGGTGTCCAGATCGCACTCGGTGCCAACGCGCCCTTCCTGTTCGGCCGGGAGCTCTGGCGGGAGTCGCGGCCGCCGCTCTTCCAGCAGGCCACGGACACCCGCCCGCCCGAGCTCCGCAACCAGGGGGTGCGGCCCAGGACCTGGTTCGGGGAGCGGTGGATCGGTTCGGCGTACGAGCTCTTCGAGGAGAACGTGCGCTACTTCCCGCCCCTCCTGCCCATCCACGACCAGGAGGAGCCGCTGCGCGTCCTCGACGAGGGCGGGGTGCCGCGGCTGGCGGAGCTGGTGCTCCACAACGGAACGATCTACCGCTGGAACCGGCCCGTGTACGGGCTCGTCGACGGCGTACCCCATCTGCGGGTGGAGAACCGGGTGCTGCCCGCCGGACCCACCGTCATCGACCTCATCGCCAACGCGGCGTTCTACTACGGCCTGGTGCGCGCGCTCGCCGAGGATCCCCGCCCGGTATGGAACAGGCTGCCGTTCGCAGCGGCGGAGGAGAACTTCGACACCGCCTGCCGCATGGGCATCGACGCGGAGCTGATCTGGCCGCGCCCCGGCCGCGCGGGCGGGTTCGCCCGGGTGCCCGCCGTGAAGCTCGTACGCGACGAACTGCTGCCGCTGGCCGCGGCCGGGCTCGACGCGTGGAACATCGAGCCCGCGGACCGCGACCGTTTCCTCGGCGTCATCGAGGAGCGGTGCAGACGGCGGGTGAACGGGGCGTCCTGGCAGGCGGACACCTACCACCGGGCACGGGAGGCCGGGCTGGACCGGCACGCGGCGCTGGCGGCGACCACCCGCCGGTACGCCGAACTGATGCACAGCGGTGAGCCCGTGCACACCTGGCCGACCGGCGCCCCCAAGCCGTGACGCTTCCGGGCCGCGGCCCGGAGCGGCCGACTGGTGAGGGGGCCGGGCCTTCTACCCCTGGGCGGCGTGCCCGCTCTGGCCGGCCGTCATGATGGCCTGCAGGATCACCGTCTGGATCTCGGCCGGGTCGATGACCTGGTAGCCGCCACCACCGGTCACCTTCGCCACCTCGTTCAGCTCCTCGCGATCGGCCTCGGGGCCGACCGCGATGGCGAGCAGCGGCACCGGGCGCTCCGGGTCGGCGATCCGCCTCAGCTCCGCGATCAGGGCGCTGCGGGAGATCGACAGATCGTCCTGGTTCGACCCGTCGGTGAGGATGACGACCGCGTTGAACTTGCCCTTCACATAGGTCGCCTGGGCGTCCTTGTACGAGGCCAGGATCGTGTCGTACAGCCCTGTCGCGCCGCCCGGCACCGGCTGGAGGGCGGCGAAGGCGCCGGAGAGCTTCTGGCGGTGGGTGCCGCCTCCCTTCACCGGATCGCCCAGCCGTGCCGCCGGGACCAGCCGTCGGTAGTCCCTGGTCCCGTCGAGCGAGGTGGCGAACTCCCAGAGGCCGATCTCGTCGTTCGGGGTGAACTGGTCGAGGGCCTGGATCAGGGACGCCTTGGTGACGTCCATCCGGGACTGGTTGCGTCCCGGCACGATCGTGGCCATCGAGCCCGACGCGTCGACGACCGTGGTCAGCCGGGCGCTCTGCACCGTGATCGTCCACATGCCGAGCGTCTGCTGGAGCGCCTTGGCGTCCGGGGCCTCGGCGGCGGTGGCGTACGGCTGCGGCTTCCTGCCGCCGGCCGCGGAGACCACGTCCGGCCCGGCGGCGCCGTCGGCATCCCGGAATCCGTGCTTCGCCAGGACGGCCTGCGGGCCGGGCTCGCCCAGCAGAGTCATGAAACGCACCGCCCCCCGGCTCTCCGGCGTACCCATTCCGGCGTCGTCCACCAGCGTGTACGGGTAGTTGAGGAGCGGGGCGCCGTCCTTCGGGTAGAAGACGTCGAGCCCGTCCCCGCCGGACGACGCGGCGTTGTGCGTGAAGGCGGCCTGCTCGGACAGGAGCACGGCCTGATTGCGCCGCGGATTGCCCCGCTCGGCGCCCGAATCGTTCTGCGCCAGGGTGGACAGCACCTGCGAGTCGCTGTCCGACATGCGCTGCGCCAGCAGTTTGGCGGTCGCCGCGACCCGGGTGCCGCTGTCGTCGCCCTCCTTCTCGGAGGAGGCCCCGATACTGGCGAGCGCGATCAGCGAGGCGGCGCTGCGGGCCGGATCGGCCGAGCCGAGACGCACCTTGTCCGACTCCATGACCGCGGCCGTCAGCTCCGCCCAGGTGTACTTCCTCTTCGGCCAGCCGAGGCCCTTGGCCGCGGACGGCACCATGGCGACGGCGACGGGGGAGGTGGCCACGGAGTCACCGGCCGTGACCGGGACACCGTCGCCGGTTCCCTTGGCCCGGTCGACCCAGAGGTCCGAGTCGGGCAGCCAGACCTGGAAGTCCGGCGCGCGGGTGTTGCGGGACAGGGTGTCGGCGACCTTGTACGAGTCGCGGGCCAGGACCGACACGTCCAGACAGCGGCCGTCCGTCCGTACCTCGTCCTCGCGCGCCTTGTCGGCGATGGCGCGCACGGCGGGAGCGATGTCCGGCGAGGCCACCACGGACAGACGTACGGCCGAGTCCCCACAGCTCTTCGAGAACGACAGCAGACCGCCCTGGGCCGCGACGGCCGTCCCCGCGGCGATCGCGAGGACGAGCATGGTCGCGATCACGACGGTGCGCCGTCGGCGCGGCGGCGACCGGTCCCCGCTCCCGTCGTCGGCGTAGTCGTCCGGCAAGCTGTGACGTCCCATGTCGGTGGTGCCCCTCCTTGAGGATGTACAAGGAAAAGGGGGACCGCACCAACGGCAATGGCGCTCGCCCCCCGGCCTGTCGCGCATGATCTTCGTACCTGCATTCGAGACCCTAGCCGGACGGGGAGTTGGATGGGGCGTGAATGCACAACTGAAGGCAGGTGTACAGGTGGAGGTGGGGCTTATGGCTGATTCTTTCCCTCAAAAGGCCGTGCCGCGAAGGATTCTGCGGTCCGAAACGGTCCTCGTGCTGGCTCTCTCGTTGGGTGCCAGTGGGGTGTCTGCCCTGATCAGTTTTGTCGGATCGCTAACGAAACCAGGGGGTTTGAAGGATCAGGCCGCCACTCTCAACAGTTCCTACGCTCCGGGGCGCCCATGGCTGGATCTCGCCTGGCAGCTCTTCGGCATCGCGACGGCGCTGGTGCCTGTCGCCCTGGTCGCGCACCTCCTGATCAGAGAGGGCACCGGACTGCGCGTCATCGGCTTCGACCGCACCAGGCCCTGGCCGGACCTCGGCCGCGGCGCGATGGTCGCGGCGGGCATCGGAAGCGCGGGCCTCGCCTTCTACCTGGTGGCCAGGGCCGCCGGGTTCAACCTGACCGTGGTTCCGGAATCGCTGCCCGACGTGTGGTGGAAGTTCCCGGTCCTGATCCTGTCCGCGATCCAGAACTCCGTCGTGGAGGAAGTGATCGTCGTCGGGTATCTGCTGCGCAGACTCGGACAGTTGGAGTGGTCGCCGATGGCCGCGCTGGCCGCGAGTTCGCTGCTGCGCGGCTCGTACCACCTGTACCAGGGGATCGGCGGCTTCATCGGCAACATGGTGATGGGCGTCGTCTTCGTCCTGCTGTACCGGCGCTGGGGCCGGGTCGGGCCGCTCGTCGCGGCCCACACCCTGCTCGACGTCGGCGCCTTCGTCGGGTACGCCCTGCTGGCCGGGAAGGTGGGATGGCTGCCCACGCCGTGAGCCCCGGCCGACGGTCAGGGCCCCGTGAGCAGTTCGCCGTCGATGACCGTCACGGCGCCGCCGGTCAGTAGCGTACGGTCGCCGCGCAACGTGGTGCGGACCAGGCCGGAACGGGCTGACGCCTGGAGTCCGGTCAGCTCGGTGCGGCCGAACCGGGCCGCCCAGAAGGGGGCCAGCGCGGTGTGCGCGCTGCCGGTCACCGGGTCCTCGTCGATCCCGATGCGCGGAAAGAAGCCGCGCGAGACGAAGTCGTAGCCGAGCGAGGGATCCGCGGCCGCGGCGGTGACGACGACACCGCGCCGGGAGGCCTCGGCCAGTACAGCGAGATCGGGCGACAGCGTCCGCACGGTCTCCTCGTCGGTCAGTTCGACGACCAGGTCGCCGATGTGCGGGCCGGTGTCGTGGACGGAGAGCGGCTCGGCGCCCAGCGCGGCGGCCAGCCCCGCGGGTACCGGCTCCGGGGCCAGCGGCGCGGTGGGGAAGTCGAGCGTGATGCCACCGTCCGGGTGGGCGGTCGCGGTGAGGATGCCGCACCGCGCCGAGAAGCGCACCGTGCCGCTCGCCGCTCCCGTGGTGTGCAGGACGTGCGCGGTGGCGAGCGTGGCGTGCCCGCACATGTCGACCTCCGTGGCGGGGGTGAACCAGCGCAGCGCCCAGTCCGCCTCGCCGCCCGGGGGCAACGGGTGGGTGAAGGCGGTCTCCGAGAGGTTCACCTCCGCGGCGATCCGCTGGAGCCGGCCGTCCTCGGGGACGGTGCCGGAATCCAGCACCACGACTCCCGCGGGATTGCCGGTGAAGGGACGGTCGGTGAATGTGTCGACGATTCGGATCCTCATGCCGCGACCCTAGGCACGGCGGCGATCCCGGCACCAAGGCCAATCCGGACCCACTGGCCCCCGGCGCACCGCCAGGGCCCCGGGTGCGTGTCCGGCCCGGCGGCAGCGCACCAGGTTGCCGGGGTGGATCTCTTCCCGCGCTCCTGGACGGCCCCACGCACGGCGGTCGCGGGGCTCACCGACGAGTACTTCGCCCAGCCGTCCGGCGGCGCCGGACGGCTCGTACGGGACCTGGTGCGGCACCTGGCCGTAGACGCCCAGGACATCCTGATCATCCTCGCCGCCCCCGCCGGAACGGATCCGGTACGCGACGCGGTCGCGTACCGGGAGACCGCCGGGCTTCGCCGACCGGTGGACGATCCGCTGGACGCGCCGACCGTCCGTCCGGCCGCCGCTTACCAGGACCCCGGCCCGGTTGTCTCTCCTCCACTCCGACGACGCGGACGCGGCCCAAGGCTCGACCGGGCGTTCGTCGATAGGCCGGAGCGGGTGGCGTATTCGTGTGCGACGGTCGCCGCGTACTTCTGTCACCGCATCCGGTCGGCCGGACGCCGGTCTTCCGGCGGGGCGGGGTCCGGGCCGTGGAACCAGCCGGACAAATCCGTGGGCGGCCCGGCCGCCGTGCGTGGTACCTCTCTCTCCCATGAGCGATTCCCCGAACGATCTGATGACGGCACGGCTTGTACTGCACCCCATGAGCGCCGACGAGGCCGAGCGGGTGGTGGCGGGCGAGCCGGACAGCGCGACCCGATGGGCACCCGGCTATCCCTCCGAGGGCGATGCGCTGGCCGCCCGGCGATTCCTGGACGCCTGCGCCCGCACCGGTGATCCCGGGCCGTTCTGCAACTACGAGATACGTTGCCGCGAGGACGGGCGGACGATCGGCGGCCTGGGCTTCCACAGCCCTCCGGACGAATCCGGCGATGTCACGATCGGCTACGGCCTCGTCCCGTCGGCCCGGGGCAGGGGATACGCCTCCGAGGCGCTCCGCGTACTGCTGGAGTTCGCACGTGCGCACGGCGTCGCGCGGGTGAAGGGCGATGCCTACCTCGACAACGTCGCCTCGCATCGCGTCATGACGGCGGCGGGCATGCGACCGGCCGGACAGGACGAAGAGCTCCGGTACTTCGAGATCACCTGGACCGGCCCCGCGGTCGGTGCCGGCCCGCGGTCCTGACCGATCGTCCCGGAGGCCTCGGCCGGAGAAGCCGTCACGACCTGCGGAGGGAGCACCGACCCGGCATCGATCCGCTTCCATGTCGACGTGTCCGCCGCACACGCTGGTGACCGGGTGCCGTCCGACGAAGCGGGCGGGGGTTTCGGGAACAGCCGCGATGCCGAGCACGGCAGACGGGGCCGACCCGGTCGAGGAGCGACCGCATACCGGTGGTGATCGACACCTTCGCGTCCGGGACGGCGTCCTCGGCGACCAGGAGGAGATCGTTCAGGACGGCCGGGCCGGGACATCGGCCGGCGACGCCGTCGGCGATGATGCCGGTCGAGTCGGTGGTGACGACGCACCGTTGGCGCCAGGAGAGTGTCACCGGCGGTGCGCCTGGCCAGGACCTGTCCGGGGCGTTCTCAGCCGTAGCCGGTCGGGGGTCCACCCCTTCGCGTCCGGGCCGCCGGTGATCCCGGCCAGCTCGGTAGCTGCGGCCGGGTGGTCGCAGGCACCACCGAGCTGGAGCCTGATGCCGCGCACGACGTGCTCCTGGGTGGAGACGATCTCCTTCTCCTTCTCCTTCTCCGTCGCCGGGACCCGGCCGACGAGGAGGTCCGCCATGCTGCTTTGCCGAGGAAATCTCGGCGGGTACAGAGGAGTTCGTCGAGAACGGCTTCTTCGGGGGCGGGGCCCCCGGTGCGCGCACGGCGGTGCGGAACCACAGGGATGACCACTGCCTGCTCTTCCACCTTCCGCGGGGGAGTGGGAAGAAGTGGCCGGACGCCACGGCGGACGATCCGTGGGATTGGGAGGACCGGTGGACCCGATTGCCGCGGAAGCCGTACCGGGTCGGTACGTCGCGGCTCGCTGATCCCGTGCCCCGCCGCGTGGCACCGCGCTGCCGTCGCCCGCAGCACACACGAAGTCCGCGGCCCGGCCATCGTTTACGCAGAGCCGAAGGAGCAGGCCTGACCGCCCGCCCGGCGCACCTCCCACGCCTGCCACGTCGGACGCTGCGCCACCTGCACGATCCGGAACCCTCCCTGCGCGCCGAACGCCTCAACCGCGTAGCCGCCACCTCGGACGAGTAGGACCTGCCGCTGCGGGAGCACGCCCAGGCCGTAGCCAGCGCCCTGCTGACCCGTCAGGAGGCCCGACCGGGATACAAGGTCACAGGGACAACGGGACGGCATTGAAGCCTTGAGAGATCCGGCCCGTGACCCGTTCGGCCCGGCCTCGTTGGTGATGTTGCCGTCCGGGCCTGGGGCGGGTTGCGACTTCGATCGAGCGGACCGCGTATCCGCGGTTCAAGCGGCTGAAACACCGCGCACGGGCCGCATCCGTTCTTCTCACTGCCCCGTGATGGGCCGGAGCGGGCGGAAGGTGCCACGGACTGCGATGAGCAGCTGCCGGCCCCACTGCTGAGGCAATCGCCCCGTGCGGCGCTCGCGTGGACACCGTACTCCGTGACGGCCCGTCCCGTACGAACTGGAAGGACTGTGGAATGAAGTCACTACGCATCTCGCGATGCCTGGGAGTCGGCGCCGCGGCATTGGTCCTGGCTCTGGGCGCGACCTCCCCGACGGGCGCCACGTCGGCGCTCTCCGCCCCGCGGGCGGCCGACCCCTGCGGAAATCACACCCACCAGGTCCTGGACCAGCAGTACCGGTACTGGCGCAACTGCATCACGACCAGCGAGAAGATCAACATCGACAAGATCCTCTGGCCCGACGAGAAGATCTGTGTGGGGGCCGGCTCCGACACCGGGCTCGGCTTGACGACCAATGTCCGTGGAGCCTCCCGGGTCGGCGACTGCTGAGGCCGCGTCGGGTGCATGGATTCACGAGCAGGGTCGGACAGGAATCCCCCTGTCCGACCCTGCCGTTCATAACTGCACAGAAAGGAATCCCTCTCGCCGGGCACGATCGCGCCGTCGGCGCCGATATCGGCCGCCCCGCCCGAGGGCCACGACGCTCTCTGCGAAGCAGGCTCCGTCAAGTCGGCAACCACCTGGACGCACCGATCCGGGGGCGCCGCCCGCTGCGCCCAACCGTGCCACCTCGTACGAGCGCTCTACTGCTCCGCCCACGCCGGCATCCAGCCCGAGGCGTACGACCCGAAACCCGACGTCGACTTCACCCGGTTCCGCGACCATGACCTGCGCACCGAGGGCTTCGGCGCACCGGTCTGATCAGGTGGAGCCTGGCGACAGCTCGTCCGGGATGCCGGTCCTGGCATCGGTGACGAGCCGTGCGCCCCGGACACGCCGGAGCTGGGCGAGGACGGCGACAGGGGGCCATGAGCGGTCCCGGGCGCCGCTCCGGAACCCGTGCGCCGGTCAGCGCCGCCGGGCGGAGAGCGCTATCCCGACGGCGAGCTGAGCGGCGGCCGTGGCGAGCAGTGCCGTCATGGGCAGGGCCCAGCCGCCGGAGGCGCTGCGCAGCAGGCCGACGCCGAAGGGGCCGAGAGCGGCGACCAGGTAGCCCAGGGACTGGGACAGGCTGGACAGGGCGGTGGTCTCGGCGGCGCTGCTGCCGCTGTTGCCGATCACGGCCAGGACCAGGGGGAAGGAGCACAGTCCGAACCCGACCAGGACGGCCCAGGCGACGGGCAGGGCGACCGGGGCCAGGAGGAGTCCGGTGAATCCGGCGAGCATTGCCGCGGAGATCGCCACGAACGCGAGCCGCAGTCGGCCAGGCGCGCGGGCGAAGGCCAGCACCAGGAACGTGGCCGGTATCCCGACGGCCTGGGACACCGCGAGGACGCCGCCCGCGCCGCCGCCCGACATGCCTTGCTCGGACAGCATCGTGGGCAGCCAGCCGATGATCGCGTAGCAGTTCAGCGCCTGGAGCGCGAAGTACGCGGTCACCAGCGCCCCGAGCCGGGTGCGCGCCATCGCCCACGGTGACACGTACGTTCCGCGGGCGTCCGAGGAGGACGCCGTCCGAACCGCTGGGGCCCGGACGAACGACCACACCAGCGCGGCCAGCAGCGCGGGCACCGCCCACACGGCCAGCCCCAGAGAGGGTGAGCCGGCCCGGGCTGCGAGCGGTACGGCGACGGCGGCGCCGAGGGTCGAACCGAGTGCCATCACGGTCGTGTACACGCCGGTGAGGAGCACGATCCGGGCCGGGAAGTGGGCGCGCAGCAGGGTGGGCAGCAGGACGTTGCACAGGGCGAGGCCGGACATGCCCAGGACGGTTCCACCGAGCAGGGCCCAGGTCGTGGGCATGCCGCGCAGAGCGAGCCCGGCCGTGAGGACCGCGAGCGCGAGCAGCACGGTCCGCTCCGCGCCGAGGCGGCCGGCGATGCGACCGGTGAAGAATCCGGCGGCCGCGAAGCTCAGGGTCGGCAGAGCCGGCATAGTGGCGGCGGCCGCCGCACCGAATCCGAGGTCGGTCCGCAGGGCGTCGAGCAGCGCGGAGGCGCTGCTGATGCCGAGGCGGAGGTTCAGCGCGATGAGCACCACGCCGGCTCCGGCGAGCCAGGCGGCGCGGGTGCGGCCGAGGGGCCTGCCAGTGGTGAGGGTGGTCTCGGTCATACGGCAAACATAAGACGTCTAACGTTTGACGGTCAAATCGTCGGATGTAACATGAAGGCATGAGCCTGGACCCGGTGCGCCGCCCCACGCTGTCCGCCGCGGTGCTCGGCACGCTCCGCCGACAGATCACCGAAGGCGAGTGGCCCGTCGGCACCCGGATCCCGCCGGAGCCGGAGCTGATGCGTCAGCTCGGGGTCGCCCGGGGCACCGTCCGCGAGGCCGTCCGGGCCCTCGCCCACGCCGGTCTCCTGGAGGTCCGCCAGGGCGACGGCACCTACGTGCGGGCGGCCAGCGAACTCTCCGGTGCCGTCCAGCGGCTCTACAACGACCGAGCCTCCACCGAGCTCCTCGACGTCCGCGCCGCCCTCGAGGGCAAGGCCGCCCACCTCGCCGCCATCCACGCCACCGACGAAGACCTCGCTGCGCTGGCGGCCGCCCTGGAACGCCGTGCGGCCGCCTGGACCGCCCGGGACTTCGACGCCTGGATCCGTGCGGACTGGGAGTTCCACACCCGCGTCGCCGACGCCTCCGGCAACACGCTGCTCGCCGAGCTGTACCGCAATCTCACCGAACCACTGCGCGCCTCCATGTCCGCCTTCTGGGAGCGGCCCGGGTTCGACGGCGCCGACCCCGCAGGACACGAAGACCTCCTGGCCGCCCTGCGCGGCAAGAACGCCGTCGAAGCGACCCGCCAGGCCGACGCCAACATCGACGCCACCGCCCAATGGCACCTCTCCAAGGCGTGAAGCACGACCGGGCGTTGATGACGCCAGGCGGTGCGTGCGGCCTGGCGGCAAACGATGGCACCCCGCCACCGACCGCATCGCACGCGTCGACTCCCGTTCGCAGCCCATGGGTTCACCCGAAGCTCCGGTCTCCAGGCGCCGCACGCACGCCAGGAGCGTGGCAGTACGCCGCGTGACCTTCAGCCGTTTCGGCGTCGGCGCCTTCGGGGCCGGCCCGTACCGGGCCGACCGAGTCATCCGCGCGGCCGGGCCCCGGCCGACGTCACCGGCTCTGTTCCTCTGCCTGCCGCAGGGTGACCCGCACCGCACGTCGCTCCCGCGGGGAGGGGGTCGCCGGCCGGCAGCCGTTCCGCGATCGCGCCTGTTGCGAAGGCCCCGTGCCGCCGCCCGTCCAGTCGCCCGGTACGCCTGCTCGGAGACATGCGAACTGCGGGTCTCCCGTCGGGACCGGCCGGTCGAGCGGGGCGGGCTGCTTCTGCCTTCCAGAACATGCGTGTTCTGCGGCATCCCGACAGAAGCGAAGTCGCCCGCCGCCCTCCATTACCGTTGGTGCAGCCGCCGTTGGCGCCCATGGTCGTCCGGGGGCGTTCACCCGTCGGCCTTCTTCGAGCCGGTGGCCTGCGGCCAGTGCCGGAAACCTATTGACCGCCGCGAGGACGGCTGGACCGGGCGGCTGGTGCTCGCGCAGGTGCTGCCGACTGCCCCGCGGTCGGCCCGAGCGGCCGAAGAATACCCAAGGCGATCTCGGAAACCCTCGTTCTCGTCTCCACAGGCAGCCCTTGCACCACACCACCGGGAGGAATCAGTGTCATCCCCGCGACCGCTCACCCCCGAGGAGAAACTCGCCGACGCGAAGCAGCGGCTGGGTCTCCCGCGCATCGTCGTTATCTGCGGCTCCACCCGTTTCATGACCGAGATGGCCGAGGCCGATCTGCGGGAGACCAAAGACGGAAGGATCGTCGTCAAGCCGGGCTGTGACATGAAGTCGCCGCACGCGCTTTGGTCCGATCCTGTCGAGGCCGAGGCACTGAAGGTCCGACTTGACGATCTGCACCGAGCGAAGATCCGGCTCGCTGACGAGGTGCTCGTTGTCGGCGACTACATCGGAGACAGCACCCGAGCCGAGATCGCCTACGCCCGGTCGCTGGACAAGCCGGTGCGGTTCACGCACCCCGAAGTCGACCCCGGCGCCTGACCGCCCGCCCTCGCACTCTCCGCGGAATCCCGTGGAGTCCATCCTCAAGCAGCCGAGCGGCCGATCGCGCGGTGTCGGCGTACACCGCTGTCTGCTCAGGCCGGTACCGCCGTCGAGGTGCTCGGCTGCTTGGGCGGGTCTTGAGGAGCCCGGCGACATCAGGAGGCGATCTGGGCGGCGACGGGGAACACTTCGCCGGTGATGCGTACCGCCGGCCGCAATGGCATCGACCCCGACGTCGGTCGGACGTCCTCTCCGGCCGGCGCGCTTGACTCGTTCCGTTCGCCTGCGCCTACCCGGGCACTTCGTCGCCTGCTCCGACATGCGGGCGTTCATCACCGATGGCAATCGACCTCTACTTCGAACGTGTCGGCTCAGCAGAGCAACAACCCGCAACGGTCGCCCTTGTCCGGCGCAGATGCCCAAGTGGTCAGCCTCTACTCACATCAAGCAGCTTCGGTCAACCTTCCCTGGCAATAGGTCAGCACTCCCTGTCGCAGATCGGCCGTGCTCGGTCAGAGGGTTGTCGGACGACTGGTTCCGATATATCGTTGACGCATCGCGACAGATCAAGGGTGAGAGGAGTGCGGTGATGCGTTCGCACGGATACGAGCACGAATTCGGGTATGGCCGTGGGCGCGGGCCCTGCGGCCCCGGTCATCCGGGGAGTGGGGACTTCGAGGGGCGACGGGCGGCCTTCGGTCCGTTCGGTCCGCCGTTCGGTGGCGGACCCTTCGGTGGTGGGCGTGGCCGGGGCGGCGGCAGGGGGAGGGCGCGGCGCGGTGATGTGCGCGCCTCGATCCTGGCGCTGCTGAAGGACCGGCCGATGCACGGCTACGAGATGATCCAGGAGATCGGTGAGCGCAGCGGAGGGGCCTGGCGGCCCAGTCCCGGTTCCGTTTACCCGACCCTCCAGATGCTCGAGGACGAGGGGCTGATCGTCAGCGCGAGCGAGGGCGGCAAGAAGCTGTTCACGCTGACCGACAGCGGTCGCACCGAGGCGGAATCGGGGTCCGAGGCGCCGTGGGAGGAAGCCGGGCGCGGCATCGACTGGGAGAGCGCCAACGAGATCCGGCAGGCGGGTTTCGGTCTGATGGAGGCGTTCGGCCAGGTTTGGAGGACCGGTTCGGCCGATCAGCGCCAGAAGGCCCTCGCGGTCGTCGGCGAAGCCCGGAAGAAGATGTATCTGATCCTCGCCGACGAGGGCTGAGCCCGTGGGCGTGTACGGTCCGGGGCCTCGCGGCTGTGCCGCGAGGCCCTTTCCCGTGGGCGGGGCGTGGTCAGGCAGTGACGAGCCCGTCCAGTTTGCGCAGTGATTCGACGAGCGCGGCCGTCGCCGAGTCCTTGAGCTTGCCCGCCATCAGTGAGACCGCGGCCCCGGTGAACTCGCCGTCGATGCGGACCGTGGTGGCCTCCCCGTCGGGGGTGAGTGAATACCGCATGGCCAGGTTGACGCCCATCGGCCCCTTGCCCTTGGTGGTCAGCAATCGGGCGGTCTCCAGCTCCGCCACCGTCCAGGTCACCTCGGCGGGGAAGCCCATCAGTTTCATGTTCTCCTCGTAGGTGGCCGCGAGCTCCAGTGCTGCCGGGCCGCCCTTGGGGAAGCTGGTGTGGGTGGCGTTCCATCGGCCGTACGCGGTGAAGTCCGTCAGTTGGGCCCACACCTTCTCGGCCGGCGCCTCGATGCGTGCCTCTGCGCTGACTTCGGCCATGCGACCACCCCTTCTCGGCGGGTTCCGGTGTTGCGGAACGTAGCCGCAGTGACCGGAACATTCAATACTGATGAACTGTCAGGTCGATTGGGTCGGAGCCGTCCGCGTTCGCGTGCCAGATCAGCGCGTCGTCGAACCGGTCGAACGCACGCGGGTGCGGGCCGTCGTCGTGGCAGTGGAACGCGGACCAGAAGAGATCGGCGCGCAGTGCGTCGGCCGGTGCGTGGACCCGGTACACGTACTCCCGTCCGTCCAGCGCGGGCAGAGCGACCAACCAGGGCAAGACCGCGCTCCCCCTTCCGGCTGGTGCGTCGAGTACGGCTTGTGGGACGTAAGGGCAAGGATTCCGGTTGCCCGGGGAGCGCGTGGCAAGGCGGCGCGCGCCGTTTTTCCCGATCGGGTCAGGAATGGGCGGGATCTCATCCGCAAGGAGGAGAAGTCGTGCGGGTGTGCCCAACTTGCGTGGGATGACTGGATGGGTCCCGCCGGGGATGTGCCGCCGCCGCAGGACTGATGGGGTAGGAAGCGTGCGATATCGGATGCCGTGGATTCCCCAGCAGCCCGTTTTGAACCATGCCGGGCCCGACACCGGACTCACTGTGGAACTGGCCGCCGTGGTGACGGGTGCCCGCAGGCGTGCGTTGCGCGACGGTGACCGGCAGATCGATACGGCGCATCTGCTGCACTCCCTGATCGAATCGGACCCGGAGGTCCGGGCGGCCTTCGAGGGCGGCTCCCAGCTCGCCCGGGTGCTCGGCTACCTCGTCCAGCGCAGTATCGGGTACGGACTCCGCTGGCAGGGGTCGGTGGAGGACTCCGGAGCGCTCCCGGTCGTCTCGCGCAACGACCTCGCGGTGCGGGATTTTGGAGTGGAGGGCTGGTCGCCCTCGGCCGCCGCGGCGATGTCCGGAGCGCTCGGCCGGGCGGCGGAGCGCGGGGACGTACGGGCCGGAGGGCTCGACCTGCTCGCGGCGCTGGCCGTGGACCGCGAGTGCCGGGCCGTCGAAGTGCTGTCACGGGCCGGCGTCGACGCGGACGAGCTGGCTGCCCGGGTCGCTGATGTGCGCGACCGGGGAGTGCCGGAGGCGAGGGGCTGACCGTCCGGCGTCTGTGCCGTACGGGCCGCGGAAGGCCGTCGGACGGAAGGCCGGGGCTTTCGGGAACGGCGGAGCGGAGCCGTCCGGTTCGCTGCGACAGGTCAGGGGTGACCGGGGTGACGCTGCTGACCGCAGCTGTCATGATGGGCCGATGCACGCGTCTCAGGGGAGAAGCGCCAGCCTGGGACTAGCCCTGGCCTCGGCGTTCGCATTCGGCGGTTCGGGGGTGGCGGCCAAGCCGCTGATCGAGGCGGGGCTCGATCCGCTCCATGTGGTGTGGCTGCGGGTGGCCGGTGCGGCGCTGGTCATGCTGCCGGTGGCCTGGCGTCATCGGGACCTGGTGCGCAGCCGGCCGGTTCTGCTGCTCGGCTTCGGGCTGCTCGCCGTCGCGGGTGTGCAGGCCCTCTACTTCGCCGCGCTCTCGCGTGTCCCCGTCGGCGTCGCCCTGCTGGTCGAGTACCTGGCACCCGCGCTCGTGCTCGGCTGGGTCCGGTTCGTGCAGCGCAGGCCGGTGACCCGGCGCGCCGCGGCCGGTGTGGTGGTCGCGGTCGGCGGGCTGACGTGTGTGGTCGAGGTCTGGTCCGGGCTGAGCTTCGACGTGGTGGGGCTGCTGTTCGCGCTCGGTGCCGCCTGCTGCCAGGTCGGCTACTTCGTCCTGTCGGACCAGGGGAGCGCGGACCGGGCGGAGGGCGAGGAACCACCGCACCCGGTGGGCGTCATCGCCTACGGGCTGCTGATCGGCGCGGTGGTGCTCACCGTGATCGCCCGGCCCTGGGGAATGGACTGGCCGGTGCTGGCCGGTGCCGCGGGCATGGACGGGCGGGACGTTCCGGCCTGGCTGCTGCTCGTCTGGATCGTGCTGCTGGCCACCGTGATCGCGTACGTCACCGGGGTGATCTCGGTGCGGCTGCTGTCACCGGCGGTGGCGGGCGTGGTCGCGTGCCTGGAGGCGGTCATCGCCACCGTGCTCGCCTGGGTGATGCTCGGCGAGCACCTGTCGGCTCCCCAGCTTCTCGGTGGCGCCATGGTGCTGCTCGGCGCCTTCATCGCCCAGTCGTCGACACCGCGGGCGCCCTCGGGCCCCGTCGCGTCGAACGCCGGTGGCGGCCCCGAGGTCCGTACCGAGGGGGAGCTGCCCGCGGGGCGCCCGTGACGTGATGCCCTCTGCACGGCCCTGCCGCCCGCCGCCCGGTGTTCCCCGGGTGGCGGGCGGTCGTCGTCGACCGGTCAGAGCGCGGTGATGTAGTCCGGAACCGCGATCGCGGGGTCGAGATCCTCCGAGGGGAGCGGCGCCGTGTATCCGCGGGCCAGCGGGACGACGCCGGCCCAGTGGGGGAGTGCGAGGTCGCGGGCCTCGTCGTTGGGGCCGCCCGTACGGATCTTGGCGGACACCTCCCGCAGGTCCAGGCGGATCACCGCCGTCGCGGCCAGCTCCTTCTCGTCGGCGGGCCGCGAATCGGCGGAGCGGCCGGGCACCACATGGTCGACGATGGCGTCGAGGGCGATGCGCCGCTCCTCCGGGTCGGTCACCGTCCGTGCGATGCCGTGGACGACCACGGAGCGGTAGTTGATCGAGTGGTGGAAGGCGGAGCGGGCCAGCACCAGGCCGTCGACGTGTGTCACCGTCAGGCACACGGGAAGTCCGGGGTCGGTCCGGCCCGTCTCGCGCAGTGGCCGCGAGCCCGTCGAGCCGTGGACGTAGAGCCGGTCGCCCACCCGGCCGAAGAGCGTCGGCAGGACGACGGGCGCGCCGTCGCGGACGAAGCCGAGATGACAGACGTACGCCTCGTCGAGTATCGCGTGCACCACCTCGTGGTCGTATGCCGCGCGCTCGCGGGCGCGGGTCGGGACCGTACGCTCGGTCGGCTCGTACGTGGTCGTCCTCGGATCGGTGGGCTGCGGTGAACCGGTCTCCGGCATTGCGTACTCCATTGCACTAGTGCATAATGTTGTTTGTGCTAGGAGAATATCGGATTGTGGGGCGGCGCGCATCGGAAATCGCCGCCAGCGTGGAGAGCGGGGTCGGGGCCGGTGAGCTCGAGCCCGGTCAAGTGCTGCCTCCGATGCGGGAGTTGGCCGAGCAGCTGGGCGTGAATCCGAACACCGTGGCGGCCGCCTATCGCATCCTGCGGGAGCGCGGGGTGATCGAGACGGCCGGGCGCCGGGGCAGCCGGGTGCGGTCCCGCCCCGCGAGCACGGCGCGCGATGCGCTCTGGGCCGAGGCGCCCGAGGGGGTGCGGGACCTGGGTGCCGGCAACCCCGACCCGGCCCTGCTGCCCGGCCTGGCTGAGGTGTTCGCCGCGGTCGCGGCGGAGTACGACCGGGCGCCCACGATGTACGGGCAGCCGCCCATGGACCCGGAGTTCGCCGCGCTCGCCCGCGCCGCGCTGGACGCCGACGGTGTGGCGGCCGGCCCGGTGGCCGTGACCTCCGGGGCGCTGGACGCGATCGAGCGCGTGCTGGCCGCCCACCTCAGGCCCGGTGACGCGGTGGCGGTCGAGGATCCCGGATGGGGCAGCATGCTGGATCTCGTCCCGGCGCTGGGGCTGCGCCCGGTGCCGGTCGCGGTGGACGACGAGGGGCCGGTGCCGGATGCCGTCGAGCAGGCCCTGCGCGCCGGTGCCCGTGCGCTCGTGGTCACCGGCCGCGCGCAGAATCCGACCGGTGCGGCGATCGGTGCCGGCCGCGCCGTCGAGCTGCGGGCCGTCCTCGCCGGCCACCGGGGCGTCCTGCTCATCGAGGACGACCACGGACACGGCATCGTGGACCTGCCGCTCCATCCGCTGTCCGGTGCCACCGACCGCTGGGCCTTCGTGCGGTCGGTGGCCAAGGCGTACGGGCCCGACCTGCGGGTCGCCCTGCTGACCGGCGACCCGGTCACGCTGGACCGGGTCGCGGGGCGGCAGCGGCTCGGCCCGGGCTGGGTCAGCCGACTGCTCCAGCGGACCGTGGTGCATCTGTGGCGGTCGGGCGCCGTCGATCCGGCCGAGGTGGCGAGGGCGTACGCGATACGGCGCGACGGCCTGGTGCACGCGCTGGTGGAGCGGGGCGTCCCGGCCCACGGGCGCAGTGGGATGAACGTCTGGGTGCCGGTCGCCGACGAGACCGGTGTGGTGGCGCGGCTCATGCACTCGGGCTGGGCCGTGGCGCCGGGCGCGCGGTTCCGGATGACCGCGGCCCAGGGTGTGCGGCTCACGGTCTCCCCGCTCACCGAGGCCGACATCGGGCCGCTCGCGGACGCGGTGGCGGCGGCGGTGGGGCCGGTGAGACCGCTGACCTACGGGTGATTTCCGGCGCCGGATCCCTTTCCGCCCCCGGAGCGCCCGGCGGAGCGGCGCCGGGACCGGGACCGGGGGCCGCTCTGGGTGAGTGCGGCCCCCGCCAGGACCACCAGGGCGCCCACCGGTGTGTTCCAGCTCAGCCGTTCGCCGAGCACGAACACCCCGGCGGCGGTCGCGATCACCGGGATGAAGTAGGTGACCATCTGCGCGGTCGTGGGCCCGACCTCGGACACCAGCCCGTACTGGACCAGAACCGCGAACCCGGTCCCGAGCGCCCCGAGGGCCACCACCGCCAGGGTCGGGAGCAGCGGGAAGTGCGTGGGGGCCGAGGTGAACAGCGGTGTCACCAGAGCGAGTTGCACGGTGCCCAGCAGTAGCTGACTGCCGGTGAGCGACAGCGTCGACGAGCCGCTGCCCGCCAGCATCCTGCGGACGTAGATCCAGCCGACCGGATAGCTGAGAGAGGCGAGCAGCGCCATGGCCGTACCCCCGAGATCCAGCCCGGAGAAGCCCTGCCAGGCGCCGAGTACGGTCAGTACCCCGAGGAAGCCGAGCCCGAGTCCGGCGACCCGGCGCCGGGTCGGCCGGTCCTCGGAGAGCGCGACGAGTGACAGCGCCATGCCCCACAGCGGTGAGGTGGCGTTGCAGATACCGGCCAGTGTCGAGGGGACGGTCAGCTCGGCGTAGGCGAAGAGCGAGAACGGCAACGCGTTGAGGAAGAACGCGGCCACGGCCAGATGCGCCCAGGTGTGGGCGCCCCGCGGCGGCCGCTCGCGGCGGACCAGCATCGCGACGGCCAGCACCGCCGTCCCGAACACCAGACGGCCGAGGGTGACCTGGAACGGGGCGTATCCCTCGGTGCCGACCTTGATCAGGAGGAAGCTGAAGCCCCAGATCAGCGAGAGCGCCCCGAACCGGATCCGCCAGTCCAGGGCCCGGGACGAGGGCGAGGGCGATGAGGGCGAGGAAGGGGAAGCGGAGGGGGCGGGGGAGGGGGAAGGCGGTGGAGGCGCGGATGCGGCGGAGGTGCGGGCGGACGGCCGGGCGGGGGACGCGGTCTCGGGTCTGGCGACGCTCATGGGCTCAACGATGACGAGCGCAACCAAGTAGGACAAGCGAGAGTTTGTGAGCAGCTCTGCGTAGCATTGCTTACATGTTGAACCTGGAGCGGCTACGCACCCTGGACGCGCTGGCCCGGCACGGCTCGGTGAGCGGCGCGGCCACCGGGCTGCATGTGACCACGTCGGCGGTCTCCCAGCAGATGGCCAAGCTGGAGCGGGAGGTGGGCCAGCGGCTGCTGGCCAGGAACGGCCGAGGAGTCCGGCTCACCGATGCCGGACGGCTGCTCGCCGACCATGCGGCCCGCATCCTCTCCCAGGTCGAGCTGGCGCAGTCGGACATCGAGGCACAGCGCGGCGAGGTGGTGGGCGAGATCCGGCTCTCCGCCTTCCCGACCGCGGCGCGCGGGCTCTTCCCCGCGGTGCTCGGCGCGCTGCGCCGGGACCACCCCGAACTGCGGGTGCACACCAGGGAACTGGAGCCCGAGGACGGAATCCGTGCGGTGATCAGAGGCGACATCGACCTCGCGGTGGTGCTCGACTGGAGCAACAAACGGCTGCCGGTCCCGGGCGGGCTGGCCAGGGTCGAGCTTCTGGAGGACGCGCCGGACATCGCGATGCCGGCCGGCCACCGGCTCGCCGGCCGGGACGAGGTCGATCTGGAGGACTTCGCGGAAGACGACTGGGTGTCCTGGCCCGAGGGGGAGTTCTGCTACGACTGGCTGATGTTCACCCTCCGTTCCAAGGGCATCGAGCCGCGCATTTCGCACCTGGCGGGTGAGCACCACACCCAGCTCGCCCTGATCGCCGCCGGGGTGGGAGTCTGCGTGGCGCCACGGCTCGGCCGCGGGCCAGTACCGGACGGGGTGCGGCTCGTGCCGGTACGGCAACGGATGCGTCGCCATGTGCACGCCGTCTGGCGCACCGACGCGGACCGGCGCCCGTCGGTCAGAGCGGCGGTGGCGGCCCTGTGCCTGGCCGGGCGGGAGGCGCAGTCCCCGTAGCCGTCGCCCGGCCCCGGGCGAATCGCTGCTAGATCTTCCGGAAGTCCCAGGAGGTGATGGCCTGCGGAGTCAGGCGCAGCCAGGCGTGACGGCCGTCGTGCGGCATCGCGTCCATGCCGAAGTACTTCGCCGCGAACAGCGCTTCCGGCGCGTCGAGTTCGGGGCATGGCTCGCCGGTGCGTGGGGCTTCGCCGACCGGGACGGCCTCCCCGGAGAGCTCGATGCCGCGCAGCTCCCCGTACTCGACCCCGTCGTCCACGACCACCGCGATCCGCGGATCGCGCCCCAGCTGGGACCAGCGCAGGCTGCGGGTGATCGAGTACAGCCAGAGCGACCGGCCGTCCCAGGCGAACCAGAGCGCGCCGATGTGCGGGCGTCCGTCCTCGGCCACCGTGGCCACCCGGCAGGTGCGCTGATCGGCGAGGTACGCGTCGCGCTCCGCGTCCGTCATCATGATCCGGCGGCCCCGGCGCTGAATGGTGGCCATGCTGTCCCCTCCCGATGTCTGACTATGTGTCAGAGAGCATGTGGCCTCTTCCTTCATCACGCAATGGCGGATAGCCTCGCGCGCCCCGTCCGCCGTGGAGAAGGGGCAGTCGTGCCGCCGAAGAACCATCTCGTCGAACAGCTCGATCCGGACACCACCGCCCTGCTGACGGTCGAGTGCCAGCAGGGGGTGGTGGGCCCCGGGAGCGCGCTGCCCGAACTGGCCGATCAGGCCAGGTCGTCCGGGGCGCTGGACCGGGTGGCCCTGCTCGTCGCGGCCGCCCATCGGGCGGGCGTCCAGGTACTGCACGCCGTGGCCGAGCGGCGCCCCGACGGGCGGGGCGCCAACAGCAACGCCCGGCTGTTCCGGGCCGCCGGGCGCCTGCCGGTGCAACAGCACCGCGGCACCGAGGCGGTACGGGTCGCGGCCCCGATCGAAGTGGCCGCCGAGGACCTGATCGTGCGCAGACTGCACGGCCTCTCGCCGCTCGCCGGCACGGACGTGGACGCGCTGCTGCGCAACCTCGGCTGCCGGACCCTGGTCGTCACCGGGGTCTCGGCGAACATCGCCGTCCCCAACGCCGTGTTCGACGCGGTGAACCTCGGTTACGCCGCGGTGGTGCCGTCCGACGCCATCGCGGGCGTCCCGGCCGAGTACACCCCGGCGATGATCCGCAACACCCTCGCCCTCGTCGCCACGATCACCCGTACCGACGACGTACTGGCCTGCTGGCAGGAGCGCCCGGTCAGGGAGTGAGCGCGATCGAGCCGCCCGCGACCGTGATCCGCTTGGCCGGCAACGGCCTGGTCGCCGGGCCGTGCACCACGGCACCGGTCGCCGCGTTGAACTTGCTGCCGTGGCAGGGGCAGTCGATGGTGCCGTCCGCGACGCGCGAGACCGTGCATCCCTGATGGGTGCAGGTGGACGAGAACGCCTTGAACTCGCCGGCCTTCGGCTGGGTCACCACGACATGCCGGTCGGCGAAGATCTTGCCACCGCCCTCGGGAATCTCGGCCGTGTCCGCCAGTACGGTGCCACCGCCGGTGGTGGCGGTGGGGGTGGCGGCGGTGGTGTGCGCGGACGGTTCGGCGGTACTGGAACCACTCGACTCCTTCGAGTTTCCGCAGGCGGCGAGTACGGCCGCCACCGAGGCGGTCCCGGCCGCGACGACGACGGTCCGGCGCCCCGGGTCGACCCCGTGACTGCGCGATGTGTTCATGCTGGCTCGTCCTTCCGTGGTGCTTCCGGCATTCCGGCTTCCCGCATCGGGTCATCGGCAGAAGCGCGCGCGGGCATGAGCGGCGAGGCGCGCTGTCAGTGCCGTCTGCGAGGCTGAACGGCATGACACTGAGGAGTTTCGGCGCACTCGAACGGGCCATTCGCGACAGCTGGGGCGCGGACACCACGACCCCGGCCCATCGCCCGCACTGGACACCGGACAACCCCGCACGGGACCAGTGCGGAGTCACCGCGCTCGTCGTGCACGACCTGCTGGGCGGCGACCTGATGCGCGGCGAGGTGCGGGTGAACGGCGAGCGGGTGGACTACCACTGGTGGAACCGGCTGGGCATGGGTGTCGAAGTCGACCTCACCCGCGAACAGTTCGCCCCGGAGGAGGCCGTCGTAGGCGGCGAGGTGATCGTCCGGCCCGCGGAGATCGTCCGGCTCCGTGAGGAGTACGAGCTGCTCCGCGGCAGAGTCGAGGCGGCCCTGCGCTCCCACGACGCACCCGCCCTCGCGCCTCCGGCGTCGAGCCCTCCGGCCTGATCAATGGTTGAGCCGTGCATGACGTATCTGGCCGGGTGTCCGGCACCGGACGAGTCGTGGTGCCGTTCCCGCACGTGGTGTCGTCCAGGAGCGTGAGGCGTCCCCGGGGCGGGGACGGCCGAGGGCGGAGAGGCGGACGCCGGGAGCACGAGCCGGCTGCCTCCTGCCGTATCCCGACGGCGTCCGGGCCCGGGACGCCGGTCACCGCCCCCGGTGTGGCCGGTCGGCGGGCTACAGCTGTCGCAGGTGGTCGCGGAGGCGCCGGGCCACCTGGGACATGAGAGCCTCGGCTCCAGGCTGGGTGCTCGCCGGGACGAGGGATTCCGTGAGCACGGCGATGGCGAAGGTCTGGCCGTCGGCGTGTTCCACGACACCGATCTCGTGCCGGAGGTTGAGGAGGGTGCCCGTCTTCGAGGACCAGATGCTGGCGTCGGAGCTGAAGTCCGGGGCGAGCCGGTGCCGGTGGATGTTGTGTCCCATGAGGCCGCGGACCCGCTCGGCCACCTCCGGGTGGACCGCCGAGGGCACCCACAGGGCCTGCAGCAGGTCGACGAAGGAGCGGGCGCTGCCGGTGTTGGCGCGGGTGGTGTCGAGCTGCGGCACGCGGTGCCCGCGGCCGCTGGTGCCGGCGTCGATGGCCAGAGTGTGGGCGAGGTGTGTCCGCGCGGCGCCGAGGTGTTCGACGGGGGTGTCGGTCAGCTCGCCCATGGTGTGCCGGACGGTGATCCCGTCCAGGCCGAACTCCTGCAGCATCGTGGTGACTCGGGACGGTGGGGTCAGGCCGAAGAGCGCGTCGGCGGCGGCGCTGTCGCTCAGACAGGTGCTCAGGTAGAGCAGGTCGTCGATCGCTATGCGGGCGGGGTGGCGGAAACGGCTCAGTCCGGTCGGGCCGGGTGTGGTGATCCGGCCGGGGAGGACGTCGAGCACGGTTGCCCCGTCGAGCTCGCCCCGGTGGATGCGCTCCGCGGTCGCCAGTGCCAGCGGGACCTTGACCAGGGAGGCCGAGGGCAACTGCGTGTCCGGATCGATGCCCAGCTCGTCGCCGGTGCTCAGGTCACGGACGAGCAGGAAGCCGCGCAGGCCGCCGTCGTCGAGCCGGCGGCGCAGGTCGCGCAGCAGAGGCTCGATATTCATGTCGTGGGGCCCTTCTCGCTGCTGCCGGTGCGTCCGGTGCTCGGCAGGGTTTGCGTGGTGGCTGTCCGGGTGGTGGCGCCGAGGTATCGGGCGATGGCGTCGTCCAGGTGTGCCCGGATGTGCCGGGGATTGCCCTCCGCGGCTGCCGCGAGGGCGAACCCGCGGCTGAGGGCGAGCTCTCCGACGGGGCGCCAGTACAGGCCGAATTCCCGGGCCTGGTCCGGGGAGCACAACAGCAGGTCCGGTGTCCCGAGAACCTCCGCCACGGCGGTCGTCAGATCGGCCGCGACGGCGAGCTGTGCGGGGCGCAGGCCCAGCACGTCCCGCAGTCGCGTCAGCGGGTCGCGCACGTGCGGCACGTCGTCCTCGGGCTGGAGCCACACGCGGCGGGCCGGATCGGGGGAACCCCGCCCGAGGCGCAGTGTCTCCAGGTACAAGCGCTTCACCCCGGGATCCCGGACACCGGCCAGGCCGAGGGGGACCGACCACGTCGCCCGGTCCGCCGTCACGGCCAGCAGGGCGGCACGTACCTGCTGGCTGCGCACGAGTTCGGCGCGCTGCGCGGGCGCGGCGACGCGGACGTCGAGGACAAGACCGCGGTCCCGCGCCTCGGCCACCAGACGGGCGAGGGCGACGGTGGAACAGATGCCGGGCACCGCGAGCCGCAACGGCTTGCTCCTGGCGGTCCGTGCCTCGTGCAGCAGGGCGTCGGCCGCCTGGACGAGCTGCCGGGCCACCGGAAGCATGTCCCGGCCGAACGGGGTGAGGACAGCGGCTCGTCGCGAGGTTCGCTCGAACAGCTGCTCACCGAAGCGTTCCTCGAGCGCGGCGATGCGGCGGCTGGCCACCGGCTGCGACATCCGGGCCGCGGCCGCACCGACGGTGAAGCCGCCGCGCTCGCCGACACTGACGAACGCGCGACACGCCCCCACGAGGTCCACGCGCACATCCTAGGCAGGTTCCATGTCGAAACCGCATGGAACTGCTCACAAGCACATTGGACCGCATGACCGCGCGGTGGTCAGAGTGTTCCCACACCCGTCACAACCCACCGGGAGGGAGCCGCACGCCGCTCTCTCCCCGACAGCCCTGCCCCGCGCGGGGCACCCGGAGGTCCGGACCCATGCGACACACACGTTCCCGCCGCGCCGCTCTCGGTGCGCTCGCCGCCCTTCTCGCGTTCGCCCCGCTGGCGGCCTGCGGTCCGGGTACCGGAGACCGGGCCGCTTCCTCGTCCTCCTCGCCGTCGGCGACCGCTTCGGCGGCGACGGGGCGGGGCGCCGCCGTGAAGCCGTACGCGGACCGGCTCAAGGCGCTGGAGCGCGAGTTCGACGCGCGGCTGGGCGTGTACGCCGTCGACACCGGCACCGGACGGGAAGTGGCGTTCCGGGACGGCGAGCGATTCGCCTACAACTCCACGTTCAAGGCCCTGCAGGCCGGTGCCGTGCTGCGCAAGTACTCCCTCGACGGGATGAACGAAGTGATCAAGTACTCGCGGGACGACCTGATCTCCAATTCGCCCGTGACCGAGAAGCACGTCGAGACGGGGATGACGCTGGCCCAACTGTGCGACGCCGCCGTCCGCTTCAGTGACAACGCGGCGTCCAACCTGCTGTTCGACGTGCTCGGCGGGCCCGCCGGCCTCAACTCCGTACTCAGGTCCATCGGGGACGACGTCACGCGGATGGACCGCCGCGAGACCGAGCTGAGCCGATGGGTGCCCGGTGAGCGGCGGGACACGACGACGCCCCGGGCCATCGCCGAGGACCTGCGCGCGTTCGTCCTCGGCGACGTCCTCGCGAAGCGGGAGCGGGCGCAGCTCACGAAGTGGCTGGAGGACAACACCACCGGCGACGCACTGATCAGGGCCGGGGTGCCCAAGGGCTGGAAGGTCGGCGACAAGACCGGGCTCGGCACCTACTACGGCGCCCGCAACGACATCGCCGTCGTGTGGCCGCCGGACTCCGCCCCCGTCGTCATGGCCATCCTCTCCCACCGCGACAGCAAGGACGCCCCCGCCGACGACAAGCTGATCGCGCAGGCGGCGTCCGTGGTCGGCGCGGCCCTGTCGTGACGCGACGCCATCGCCTCCGGGCGCGGGGACGGCCGGTCAGGCCCCGAGTGCGCCGCTCGCCAGGCCGAGCTGCTGTTCCGCCGTGCGGACCGCCATGCGCGTGACCGCCGCGGGGCGTTCCACGGCCGAGGTGTTGGCATGCGCGCCGAGACCGTCGATGACGACCAGGATCTGAATGGTCGTCACATACGGGTCGGCGGTGCGGAACTCGCCGTCCTCGACCCCGTCACGGATCAGCTTCTCCAGCCGGCCGCGCCACAGGGCCTCCTGCCGGTCGACCCGGGCGCGCAGCACGGGGCGGTAGCGGCTCAGGTGCCGGGCGTTGATCCACAGCCGGCTGACGTCGTCGTACGCGGGCCCCGTCGCGAGCGTGAAGAAGCGTGTCAGCCGGGACGTCGGGCTCTCCCCCGCGGGCTCCGCGGGCAGCAGCGTGTCCAGTTCGCCGCCGGCCGCCGTACCGAAGGCCTCGGCGACGAGCTCCTCGACCGCGGGGAAGTAGTGGCCGATGAGACCGGGACGGACGCCCAGTTCCTCGGCGATCCGCCGCAGCGTGATGCACTCCAGCCCCTCGGTCAGGGCGATGGCCGACGCCGCTTCGACGATTTCCGCACGCCGGTCCGACGGGGATTTGCGGGTTCGCTTCTGCTGCACGCTCGATGCCATGACCGCAACAGTAATCGGTGGGACACACCCCTTCGAAACCGCCGCCGGTACTGCCGGTCGACGCGGGGTGACCGACCCTACGGTCGATTCCTGCACACAAGTACCGAACGCAAGTACCGACGCCATGGAGGACAGGTATGAACAACAACATCCGTACGGCCGCCGCGGCCGCCGCTCTCGTCGCCGGTCTCGTCACGGCCACCGGCACCAGCGGCGCGGCCGCCGCCGAGCGGCCGGAGCGGATCACCAGCCAGGAACAGCTGGCCCGGTCCATCGCCCTGGCGGTCGCGGCCGAGCAGGAGCGCGGTCCGGTCACCGGCGGGGTCATCGGCGGCATGGTGGCCGACTCGACGTCGGACGTCCGCGGCCTCTGCTGACGAGAAGGAGGTGAGCACCGTGGACAGCACTGCGGACCGCGCCCCCGACGGGAGCGAAGAACCCCTCAGGTGGTGTCCGAGCGGTGATGCCCGCCGCCCGGAGACCGTTGTCCTCGGCGTACGTTCCGGGGAACACGATCAGGTTGTCTACCTGGCAGAACCCGTACCCGCCGCCGATGTTCTCGGTAGCATTCCGGAGGGGATCGCCCCCAACCGGGTGCTCCGGTTCGCCTCGCACTGCGTGTCGGACTGTGCGAACCGGGTCGGCGAGGCCTGCGGGCTGATCGAACGGATCAGGACCGTGCCGGCCCAGCCCGATCCAACCGCTGTACCACGGTGCCATCTCCGCCCGCACTGCAAGTGGTGGAACCAGGCCGGTGTCGAGGCCTGCCACCGCTGTCCCGCCCTCACGACACTGGAGCCCCGCGACAACGAACTCGCCGTTCTCGTCGCGGACCCGGCGACCACCCGGGAACAACTGGAGAGCTGGATCGCCGCCGAGCGCTGAGCGGAGAAAGACCCAAGCCGTCCGGTCACGTACCGGACGAGAGCACGAGAGAAGGGATGTCGTGGACAACTGGATACGGTGCTTCCACCCGGCCCCCGAAGCCGGGGCGCAGCTGGTGTGTTTTCCGCACGCGGGCGGTTCGGCCAGCGGCTACCACGCGCTGTCGGCCGCGCTCGCGGGGTCGGCGGAAGGACTGGTCGTTCAGTACCCGGGGCGGCACGACCGCATCGCCGAGCCGTTCGCCGAACGGCTCGGCGACGTCGTGGACGCGGTCCTGCCCTCGATCCCGGTGACCGGGGACCGGCCGCTGTTCCTGTTCGGGCACAGCATGGGCGCCCTGCTGGCGTACGAGACGGCGCGCCGGCTCGCGGCCGAGGGGCGCGAGCCCGCGGCCCTGTTCGTCTCGGGCAGCGAGGCGCCTTCGCGGCCCCGGCGCGTACGGCTGCCGGACTCGCCCACCGACGAGGACCTGGTCGGGGAGATGCGGCTGCTGTCCGGAACGGACGACGAGCTGCTGACGCATCCGGAGATCCTCCAGCTGGCGCTGCCTCCGATGCGTGCCGACTACGCCATGCTCTCCGCCCGCGTCCATGTGCCCGGGCCGCCGCTGCGCTGCCCGGTCACCGTGCTGACCGGTGACAACGACCCCCGGGTCACCCTGGAGGGCGCACAGGCGTGGGAGCAGGAGACCGAGGGGGCCTTCGAGCGGCATGTGCTGCCCGGCGGCCACTTCTTCCTGAACGACCATCTGCCGTACGTCGCGGAGCTGATCACCGCGCAGGTGCCCGGCCGGACGGTGCCCACCGGCGCCTGACACCCCGCACCGTACGACGGGCTCGGCCCCGACC
>NZ_JBHJQP010000056.1:0-25271 GCF_042262625.1 Streptomyces sp. NPDC056347
CCGGACATTCGGTCCGCGGGACCGCAGGGCTCGCACCGCTCCCTACCGGCCTCCGAACGCCTCGGCGGCCCGGCGGGCACCGTGCTCGGCCGCGCCGGTCCGGCCGGGGCCGTCGGCCACCGTCCGGCGCAGGGCGAGTGCGGCGATGTCGTCGCGGCGTACGCCCCCGGAGAAGTCGTCCAGGTCGGCGTCGAGCGCGGTGAGAAGGTCGTACGGCGCCCGCTCCGCCCAACCGCCCAGGCGCGCGTCGAGCGGGTAGAAGGCGCCGGACGCGTCGCGTGCCTCGGTGACCCCGTCGGTGATCAGCAGCAGCGTGGCTCCGGGCGGGAAGGCCAGCCGTTCGGCGACCCTGCCCTCGTGGCTGAGCTCCGCCATGCCCAGGGGAACGGAGGTGTGGCGCAGCGATACCGCCCGGGCCACGCCCTCGTGCAGCAGCCTGGGCGGCAGATGGCCGCAGTTGACGGCCTCGACCCGGTCGCTCCCGTCGAACCCGAGGACCAGGGCGGTGACGAACCGTTCGGTCTCCCCGGTCTGGGCGGAGAACATGTTGTGCCGGGCGACCGCGTCCTCCAGGGCGTCGACCGCTCCGGTCAGGGCGGGCTCTCGGATCGCCGCCTCGCGGAAGGCCCCCAGGACGGCGAAACCGGCCCCGATCGCGGCGACGCCCTTGCCCTGGACGTCCCCGATGATCACCCGGGTTCCGTAGGGCGACTGGACGACCTCGTAGATGTCGCCGCCGACCAGGCGGTCCTCCTCGATCGGGGTGTAGATGCCGTGGGCGAGGACCTGGTCGGTCAGGATGGGCAGCGGGCGCAGGATCTGGCGCTGGAGCGCGACGGCGGCGGAACGCAGCCTGGCGATCTGCGTGGCGTGCCGGATGCGCAGGACACAGGCCCCGATGCCCAGGCAGCAGGCCAGTACGGTGAAGGCGATTCCGGTGAGGACGTCCCCTCGCGAGCCGCCGGTCGACAGATGCGACGCGGTGACGACGAGCATGATCAGTACGGATACGGCCGCGGTCTGCCGGATCGTCCCGAAGACGGAGACGAGGGCGGGCACCACCACCAGCAGCGGCATCAGACGCAGGTCCTCGCCGTTGCGGACGTCCAGCAGGGCGAACACGGTCGTCAGCAGGGCCAGGGAACCGAACAGGACGGCGTTGCGGACCCGTGGCGCGCGTACGGCCTCCTCCCCCGCGTCCGCTCCCGGGAGCACCGCTCCACGTGCGGCAAGCAGGCGCTGAAGCCCGATCGTCACGGCCGACTCCTTCCGGGATCCGCCGGCCCGGTGCCGACACCCCGTACCAGTCCACCCGGCGTCCGGGGGCCGCACACGAGTCGTAGGGCCTTTCGGGCCTCGCCGAAGGTCCCGAAGACGGGGCCGGCCCCGTCCGGACACCGGGGGCGACCCCGACCGGCCGGAGCCCCCGGGCCCGGACCCCGCGGGCCGGGGATCCCTCTCCGGATCAGCGCGCGGCCACCGCGGGGCGCTCGCCGCCGGAGGGCGACGGGCCGTCGGACGGCCGGGCCGGGGCCAGCGCCCCGAGGAAGGACGTCCGGCGGCGGAGCGCGAATCCCATCGACTCGTAGAGCCGGACGGCGCCGGTGTTCGCGGCGGCGGCGTGCAGGAAGGGCGTGTCGCCGCGCTCCTTGATCTCGTGGGCGACGGCACGCACCAGCCCGGTGCCGAGCCCCTGCCCGCGTACGGACTCGTCGGTGCAGACGGCGCTGATCTCGGACCAGCCCGGCAGCAGCATCCGCTCACCTGCCATGGCGACGAGCGTCCCCTCGCGCCGGACCCCGAGGTAGGTGCCGAGCTCGACGGTGCGGGGCAGGAACGGGCCCGGACGCGTCCGCTCGACCAGGGCGAGCATCTCGGGCACGTCGGCGGGTCCGAGCCGTACGGCCCCGGGACAGGGCTCCGTGGCGACCCCGGCGTCGACGAGCTGGACCCCGTCGATGTAGAAGAAGGTCTCCCAGTCGTCCGGCGGCGGCTCACGGAAGGCGGTGATGCTGACGGCGCCGCCGGGCCCCACCAGCGCCGCCGCGTCCGCCCAGTCCCCGGCCTCGGGCGCGTCCGGGAGCGCGACCCACGGGGCCACGTCCACCGGGTAGCGCAGGATCCGGCCGCGGCGCTCGGCGAACCGGGCGTGCGGCCCGGTCAGCGCGGCGCGGACCGGATTGTCCAGGGGGTGCGTGCTGTCGGCCGCGGCCTCCGGCGCGCTCACGCGACCACGTCGATCACGGTCTTGCCGCGCGCGTGGCCCTGCTCCACGGCGCGCAGTGCCTCGCCCGCCGAGGCGAGCGGGTAGACCCGGTCGACCCGGGTGCGCAGCACACCGTCCTCGGTGAGCCGCGCCAGCGCCTGGAGTACCGCCGCGTCGCGGGCCCGCCGGACGGCCGCCCCGCCGAGCGCCACCACGAGCTGCTTGTCCCCGACGCTGATCAGCGTGGCCGGGTCGTCGAGCAGGGTGGCCGCCGTTCGCAGGGTGTCGCCGCCGACCAGGTCGAAGACGGCGTCCACCCCGTCGGGGGCCACTGCCCGCACCCGCTCGGCGAACCCGGGTCCGGACGCGACGTGCACCGCGCCGAGCGACTCGACGAAGTCCTTCTTGGCCGGGGACGCGACGCCGACGACCCGTACGCCGTCGTGCCGGGCGAGCTGGGCGGCGGCGGTGCCCACCCCGCCGCCCGCGCCGGTGATCAGCAGTGTCGATCCGGGAGCGAGGCCGAGCTGGCGGATGCCGTCGTACGCGGTGGCGGCCGCGACCGGCAGCGCCGCCGCGTCGGTGAACGACAGCCCGGCCGGCTTGTGCGCGGTCACGGCGGCGGGCAGGAGGGTGTACTCGGCATAGCCGCCGGTCACCGGGTTGCCGAAGACCTCGTCACCGACCGCGAAGCCCGAGACGTCCGGGCCGACCGCCTCGACCACTCCGGCGGCCTCGCTGCCGAAGACGGCGGGGAAGGGCTGCGGCTCGCTGCCGGGCCTGACGTACCCCGCGCGCAGCTTCCAGTCGACCGGGTTGACGCCGGCCGCCCGGACCGCGACGAGCAGCTCGCCCGGGCCCGGCACCGGCACGTCCTGCTCGACGAAGGCCTCCGTCTCGGGACCGCCGTAACGGGTGAACACATACGCCTTGGGCATGGGGTTTCCTCTCTCCTGCCGCACGTCACCGACTGCCTGGCCGTGCCGGTCACCACAGCAGCAGCAAGTCTCCCGCCCACCCTGGTATTCCCCCGGGACGGAGCCCGGCCCGCCCCGCCGGAACGGGTTCCCCCGTCGGGCGGCACCGTCGATTTCGACTCAACTACCGCCGCATATCCGCCGGTCGGCCTCCACCACCCCTCGGCTGTGGCAGTCTGGAGGACGACCGCCCCACCGGGCTCCCCCGTACCGGTGGGGCGGTCGCGCTGTCCGCGCGGACCCGCCCGGACATGACGGACCGGACGCGACAGGTCCGGCCGGGGATGCGCCGGGGTGCGCCGGGCGCTCCCGGCGGTTACCGGCCATCCGGCGGCGCTCGGCCGGGCTCGTCCCCGATCCGTCCGCATGGGTCCCGCGTCCGGGGGGCAGGTGCATACACCTCACGGGCTACGACCAGGGGAGCGTGACGGGATGAGGGCGCACACTGCGCGGACCGCCGGTGCGGAGCGAGCGGAGCGTCCCCGCCCCGGACCGCCGGCCGCACCGGCCGGGGACATCGGCGGCCTGCCGTGGATCGAGGACGCGGGGCGGATCGCCCCCGCCGACGCCCGCGCGCTGTCCCGGCTGTTCTTCGGCCGCCTCCGCACCCTGGAGGAGGGGACCTCCGCCCATCAGTACGCGCGCAACACCCTGATCGAGATGAACCTCTCGCTCGTCCGGTTCGCCGCGGGGCGGTTCCGCCACCGGGGCGGCGGCGACATGGAGGACGTCGTCCAGGTCGGCACCATCGGGCTGATCAAGGCCATCGACCGGTTCGAGCTGTCCCGCGAGGTCGAGTTCGCCTCCTTCGCGGTCCCGTACATCACCGGGGAGATCAAACGGTTCTTCCGCGACACGACCTGGGCCGTGCACGTCCCGCGCCGCCTCCAGGAGCTGCGGGCCGACCTCGCACGGGCCAAGGAGTCGCTCCTGACCGAACTGGACCGGGAACCCACGGTCCGCGAACTGGCCGAGCGGATGGGGCTGAGCGAGGACGAGATCACCGAGGGCCTCGTCGCGTCGAACGGATACGCGGCGGGCTCGCTGGACGTGCCGGCCGACGCCTCGGACGCCGGGCGGCTCCACGCACCGGCGCGCACGTTCGCCGAAGTACTGGGCGGCCCCGATCCCGCCCTGGAGGCGGTCGAGAACCTGCACACGCTCGCACCGCTGCTGGACGGCCTGGACGCGCGCGAGCGCCGCATCATCGACATGCGTTTCGGCCATGAGATGACACAGTCCCGGATCGGCGCGGAGCTCGGCATCTCACAGATGCACGTCTCACGCCTGATCAGCAGAATCCTGCACAAACTCCGCAGCGGGATGCTCGCGGAGGAGTGAGTCCGCCCCGGAGCGGTGCGGGGCGGTACGGAGCGGCGCGGGGCGCGGTACGGCGGGCTCAGTCGCCGTCCCGTTCCGGGGCCCGTCCCGCGTAATAGGTGGCGATCATGTCCTCGGCCCCGTGGCCGGCCGCCTCGGCACGGGCGAAGCGCTCGGCCGACGCCTCCACCAGGTCCAGCCGCACCCCCGAGGCCCGTGCCGCGTCCAGGATGAGCCGGGTGTCCTTGAGGGCGTTGGACAGGGTGAAGCTCGGGGTGAGGTCACCGGCGAGCAGCGCGGCGGACTTGCCCTGGAGGTAGCCGGAGTCCAGCGGGCCGCCCTTCATCACGTCGAGGAAGATCCTCGGGTCGACGCCCAGCCCCTGCGCCAGGTCGAGGCATTCCGCGATGTTGTTGACCAGGTTGATGACCCAGGTGTTGGCCACGAGTTTCAGCCGCGTGGCCGCACCGGGCTCCTCGCCGACCCAGACCGTCCGGCGGCCGATCGCGTCCAGTACGGGCTCGACCCGTTCGCGCACCGCGGAGGGACCGGCGACGAAGACCGTCAGCGCGCCCTCCTCGGCGGGCTGCCGGGTTCCGGAGACCGGCGCGTCCAGGTGGACCAGGCCCAGTTCGGCGGCGCGTCGGCCAAGGGCGTCGGCCGCTTCGAGCCCGACCGTGGAGCTCTGGAGCAGGATCTGACCGGGGCGCAGTCCGGCGGACGCGGCGGTGAGCGCGGCGGTGACGGTGGGGCCGTCCTTGAGCATGGTGAGGACGACGTCGGCGCCGCGTACCGCTTCCTCGGCCGTGTCGGTGACGGTGGCGCCGTCGGCGGCGAGCGGGGCCGCCTTGGCCGTCGTGCGGTTCCAGGCCCGGACCTCGATCCCGGACCTCAGCAGGCTGCGGGCCATCGCCGCGCCCATGATCCCGGTGCCGAGGACGGCGACGACGGGCGGCTTCGGGGTGGTGTCTGCGGCATTCGGTGTCATGGCGGCTCCATTCGTCGGCCGGGCCCGGGGGGCGCGCGGCGCTGTGCGCTCTCAGGATTGCCGGAGCGCGCCTTCCCGTACGGCAGCGTGCACGGCCCTGGCGAGTCGCGCGCCCCAGCGCGAGCGGGGCCCCGCGAAGGATTCGGCGGGCCCGGCGCCCGGGGACGGTGCGGCGACGCAGACGGCGTCCGTGGGGGTGCCCGAGCAGTCGAGGCCCGCGTCCAGGAGCGCCTGCACCTTCGCCTCGGTGGCCGTGGCGACGGCGTTGACGAGTGCCGCGTCGAAGAGCGGCACGGGGACGGTGACGACGATGTTGACCGTGCCCGGCGGCAGCGCCCCGTCGGTTCCCTGGGCCGGGGCGGCGGCCCAGCCTCGTACCCCGAGCCCGCAGGTGGCGGTCGCGGTCACCCCGCCGTCGGTCGCGACGGTGTACGCGGTCACGTCGGCGGCCGTCATCAGCCCGGCGCCGGGTCCGGCGAGGTGTTCGGCGGCGGCGATCTCGGCGAGGTGCCGGTCGGGGTCCATGCGCGGATAGCCGCCGGGCACCTGGGCGTTGAGGATCCACTCGCGCGGGCCGATACCGCCGCCGAGCACCGCGCTGGAGCAGACCCGCCACCCCGGCCCCAGCCGCCACACCAGATGGTGCAGGTCCGCCCCGTCCTCGTGCCGGGCGAGCAGTTCGCCGCGCTGTCCGGGCAGCAGGCTGCGTACGGTACGGATGGGACACTCCCGGTGGCTCGGCAGGACTGCGGCCGACAGTTCCCGCTGTCGGACCGGTGCGGGAGGCCAACGTACCCCGCCCCCGATCGAGCCCCGCGGCCGCCGTGTCCCGGCCGGCCACGACCGGCCTCTTCACCCGAATGGCGTAACGCATCGCCGGGGTGCCCAGGGCCGCCGCGGGCAGATGGCGCGGACCTCGCGGACGGAGGTCGGCGGAGGCCGCGGCTGGGGCGGTTGCACCGTCCATCCGGGTGAGGCGCGATGGAGTACGGACGCGCCTCCCCTGGCGGCCCCAGCCGCAGGACGCGCCCGGAGGAGGAGGAATCGGCCATGGCAGCCGCTGACGGTTTCACGGATTCCGGAGAGCTCGACGGACTGACGGTGTACGACACCCACGGCGAGAAGGTCGGCACCGTGGGCCGGGTGTACGTCGACGACAACACCGGCCGGCCGGACTGGATCACGGTCAAGACCGGCCTGTTCGGCATGAAGGAGAGTTTCGTTCCGCTGGCCGGGGCCCGCCGCGTGGGTTCCGACCTGCATATCTCGCACCCCAAGGTCCGCGTCAAGGACGCGCCCCGGGTGGACGCGGACGCGCATCTGTCCGTGGCGGAGGAGGAGGAACTGTACGACCATTACGGCCTTCCCAGGAACACCACCGCCACGTCCCGCGGCCGGATGGGCACGGACACCACGACCGCCGCCGGGACCGGCACCACCGCCATGGGCGCGGCCGGCACCGGTCGCACCGCCGGAACCGACAGGAGGACCACCATGACCGGCCCCAACACCCCCGGCATGGGCCAGGGCAGGCACCGCGAGACCCCCGGGACCGCACAGACCTCCCGCCCCCTGGCCGGTGCCGGGGCGGGCCCCGTGCGGTCCGCCGCGGAACCGGGCGGCAAGAGCGAGCTGATCCGCTCCGAGGAACAGCTGCACGTCGGCACCGAGGAGTACGAGAGCGGCAGGGCGCGCCTGCACAAGTACGTCGTCACGGAGAACGTGACCCGGTCCGTGCCCGTGACCCACGAAGAGGTGCGGCTGATACGCGAACCGCTCCGCCCCGACGAGAGGACGACGGCGCAGCACCCCGCCATCCGTGAGCAGGATGTCGAGGTCACCCTGCACGCGGAGCGTGCGACCACGCGCAAGGAGACCGTGCCCGTCGAGCGGGTGCGGATGGAGACCAAGAAGGTGACCGAGCAGAAGGAGGTCTCCGCCGAACTCCGCAAGGAGCGGATCGACTACGCGGACGGAACGGACATCCCCGGCAAGGGCATGGGCGGCGAGTTCGGCCAGGGGCGCCGCCGCTGATCCGGTCCGCGCGTCTCCCGGGCGCCGCGGAAGGTGTGGCCGGTGGTACGCCGGGCGGTTTCCCCCCGTCGCACCACCTGCCGGATGCCTACGGGCGCTGAAGCGCGATCACGGCGTTGTGTCCGCCGAACCCGAAGGAATGACTGACGGCACGCCGGATGGGCTGCCGCAGCGGTTGACCGGTGACGCAGTCGATGTCGAACTCGGGCGCCGGGGCGTCCAGGTTGGCGATCGGTGGCACGACACCGCGCTGGAGCGTGAGGACGGTGAGTCCGGCCTCGATCGCACCGGCCGCCCCCATGCAGTGCCCCAGGACGCCCTTGGGGGCGGTGACGGGCGGCCGGTGCGGGAAGACCCGGGAGATCAGGGCGGCCTCGGTGGCGTCGTTGGCCGGGGTCGCCGTGCCGTGCGCGTTGACGTGGTCGACGTCCTCGGCCGCCCAGCCCGCGTCGCGCAGTGCGTTCTCCACCGCCGCCTGGGCGATCCGCCCGGAGGGGTGCGGGCTGATGGGGTGGTGGGCGTCGGTGGTGGCACCGGCCCCCGCAAACAGGGCCCGCGGGACCGCGCCCCGGGCCCGGGCGTCGTCCGCCCGCTCCAGCACCATGACGGCCGCGCCCTCACCCATCACCAGCCCGGCCCGGTCGGCCGCGAACGGGCGGCAGAGCCCGGCCGGGTCCCCGTCCCGCTGCGCCCCGGCCCCGGACCTGGCGAAGCCCGCCATGGCGACCGGGTAGACGATCGACTCGGTGGCCCCGGCGATGGCGATGTCGCACTGTCCGCTGGCCAGCAGGTCGCGGGCGACGGACAGCGCGGTGACGCCGGACGAACAGGCGGTGCACGGAGCCATGCTGGGTCCGGTTGCCCGCAGCTGGATCGCGATCTCGGCGGCGGGCATGTTCGGGATGGTGAGCAGGATGGCCGACGGCGAGGTGGCCCCGGCACCTTGCCGGTCGAGCACCACGGCCTGCTCGGTCAGCGAGGTGGAGCCGCCGCTGCTGGTGCCGACGATCACCGCGACCCGGGTGCCGTCCCACCGCGCCGGATCGAGCCCGGCGTCGGTGACCGCCTCCCGGGCGGCGAGCACGGCGAGCTTCACGTACTTGCCCATGCGGAAGGCGGCGCGGCCGCCGATCGCGGCGTCCAGGTCGATTCCGTCGACCACGCAGGCGAAGTCGATCGCGCATCCCTCGAGCCCGGCGACGGTACGTGCCGGTGACACGCCCGCGCAGACCCCCTGCCAGGTGGATTCGGTGTCATTGCCGACCGGGGTGATCATGCCCAGGCCGGTGACCGCGATGTCCGGCCTGTTCATCGGGCCTTGCTCATCGCTGCCCCGCCGCCCAGCCGGGCTCCGCCGACCGCCGTGTCCATGAACCGTGTGATGTCGGCCAGTGTGGCGCCCTTGGGGAACTGCTCGAATTCCCGGTCGCAGCCGGCCGCCTCACGGATGAGCACGGCGAACTCGGCGACAGCGAGGGAGTCCATCTCCAGGCTGTCCATGGTGGAACTCGGGTGGATCTCCGCGACGGGCACTTTGAAGGTCTGCGTCAGCACCTCGGCGATCCTTGGGTGAATCGTACTCATGTTCTTTCTCTCCATCGTTCGGTTGGACTGCCGGGGCGGCGGCGAAACCATCCCGACGCCGGATCAACTGAATGG
Organism: Streptomyces sp. NPDC056347; assembly: GCF_042262625.1. NCBI lineage: Bacteria > Bacillati > Actinomycetota > Actinomycetes > Kitasatosporales > Streptomycetaceae > Streptomyces > Streptomyces sp. NPDC056347. Next base: position 9,185 of record NZ_JBHJQP010000056.1, read on the forward strand.
AGTGCGTCCAGTTACGCCTTGTGCCGAACCGATTCGGCACCATTCCTCTCGCACTCCTCGCACCAGCGGGCCAGCACGACCGTCGTTCTCCAGTAGGCCAGCAGGACAAAGCGGACGCCAAGGGCCCCGGCCAGTTCCCTGACCCGACTGCCACGCACAGTTGTTCCCCTTCTCCTCATGTCTCTCACCGCTCCTCGGGGCCCGTGCGCCGTTCCGCGTCCGGCTGCCAGGCGGCCTGCGGATCGTCGTAGGCGTCCACGTAGTCGGGGCGGGCGATGGGCCAGTCCGCCAGCACTTCCGGTGGCAGCGCGAAGGACTCGGCCAGCTCGGGCAGGTGCGGGGCGACCGCGGCGATCAGCTCCTCCAGCCGGTCCGGCAGCCCGTCGATCTGATCGGCGGTCAGCAGCCCCGCCGCCAGCAGATCACCGCCGGAGCGGGCGATCCGGCCGAGCGCGAAGAGCCGTTGCAGCTCACCGAGCCGTTCCCGGGCGGGCCCCTCGGGGAGCCCCGCCACGGCCCGGGCGTACGCCTCGGCCGCCAGGCGCTGGGCGTACGCCTCGACGCCGCGCAGGGCGGGGCCGGAAGCCGCGTTCCAGCGCGCCAGCGGGTCGCCGTGCGGTGCCAGGCTCATCCGTCTGCGGGCCCGGTCGAACCAGATCCGCTCCACCTCGGCGAGGAGCCGCCCGAGGAAGCCGGGATCGCCGAGGTCGCCCGGTCCGGTATCGGGGAACCGCCCGGAATCGGCCGGCGCGGCGACGAAGAGCATCTCGGCGGCGGCCTTGGCGTGGACGGCGACGTTGTCCCCCTCGGCGGTGATGGCGCCCTCGATGCCGGTGAGGAGTTCGCTCATGCCGTTGTGCTCCAGGAGCCCCTGGGCGCCGCAGCGTTCCCGGCTCTCCACGATCACCGACCTGGCCTGCCAGGTGATCCACCCCTTGGCGACGGCGACCAGCCGCTCGGCCTCCTCCTGCGGCCCGTCCGCCTCCCAGCGGTCCAGGACCCGGCGGTGCAGCAGGCTCATCGCGAAGACGGTGGCCATCGCCGACGCGAGCGGTCCGTGGTGGCTGCGGTGCGCGATCACCGGCACCCGGCCCGAACCCCGGGAACCCGAGATGTGGCGGTGGCCGCCGTAGCGGACGGCGACGGCGAGCGTCGCGCGTGCGCAGCCGACCGCGCAGGCCGTCATCGCGATCTTGCCGGCGGTGACGCGTCCGATCGACGTGAGGAAGCGGCGCCTGCGGTTGGCGACGTCGCTGCTGAACTCCCCGTCCGCGCCGACCCGTCCGTGCTGCCCGTGCAGGAGCGCGGTACGGGCCACGAAGACCCGGTCGAAGGAGGTCAGACAGTGGTCGACCGGGCTGCCGGTGCGGGTGGGCAGCAGCCTCACGCGTACGCCGGGCAGGGCTTGGACGGTGTCGGTGAGCGGCACCAGGAAGAGGAAGACGCCGTGGTCGGCGCCGTCGACGAGCAGCCGCGCGGCCACCAGCCCGGACTTGGGGCCGCCGGACGGGCTGGTGTTGGGCATGAACTTCTGGGCCCCGGCGTGCGGGGTGCGCAGGACGAAGCCGTCGCGCTCGCGGTCGTACTCGGCCGTGGTCTCGACGGCCGCCGCGTCGTTGCCGTGCGCCACCTCCGTACAGAGGAAGGTGCCCACTCGGCGCAGCCGCAGGAAGTCCGAGAGGTCGCGGTGCTCGTCGCCCTGGTCGAGGAGGCTGCCGAGGAAGAGGTTGTAGTGGATGCCCGCCAGCGTGGTCAGCGCCGGGTCCACCGGGCCCAGCCACTCGTGCAGGGCGGCGAGCGCGCGCGGGTCGGCGGCCAGCCGGGCCCCGCTGTCCAGGCTGTCGTTGAGGACGCGCAGCCGCTCGTACGCGAGGGCCCGGCGTTCTTCCTCGGTGCCGCCGCGCTCAGGGCGGCGGAAGGGCTCCGTACTGATCAGCCGCTGCCAGAAACCGTGCTCCCGGCGGAAGTCGTCGCCGAGGAGCACACCGGTGAGAAGGTCCCTGGACCGTTCCGCGGAGGGGTGATCGATCGTTGCGGTCATGAAAATATAACGATCAAGCATTGACGAGGACACCCCGGCCGCAGAGCCGCGGACGGTCCGTGCCGAAGCGCTGGAGCGCGAGGACGACGTTGTGGCCGCCGAAGCCGAAGGAGTGGCTGAGCACCCGCTCGACCCGCCCGGCCCGGGGCTTTCCGACCACGCAGTCGAGGCCGAACTCCTCGGACGACGCGTCCAGGTTGGCGATCGGCGGGACGATCCCGTGCTCCAGGGTCAGTACGCAGGCGGCGGCCTCGATCGCCCCGGACGCCGCGAGGGTGTGCCCGAGCACCCCCTTCGGCGCGGTCACCGAGGGGCGGTGCGGGAAGAGCCCGGCGATCACCGCGGCCTCCATGGCGTCGTTCAGCGGGGTGGAGGTGCCGTGCGCGTTGATGTGGTCGACCTGGTCGGGCCCCCAGCCGGCCTCGCGCAGCGCGGCTTCGACGGCCCTGCGCGCGCCCGCGCCGGACGGATCCGGGGCGGTGGGGTGGTGGGCGTCGGTGGCGGAACCCGCGCCGGTCAGCAGTGCGCGCGGCCGTCCGTCCCGGGCGAGCGCGTCGGCCGTCCGCTCCAGCACCAGTACGGCGGCGCCCTCGCCGATCACGAAGCCGTCCCGGTCGGCGGCGAACGGCCGCGAGGCCTCCGCCGGGTCGCCGCCGCGCCGCGAGAGCGCCCCCATTCCGGCGAAGGCGCTCACCACCAGCGGAGTGAGCACGGCGTCCGCACCGCCCGCCACCACCACGTCGCACCGGCCGTCGAGCAGCAGGTCGCGGGCGAGGGAGAGGGCGGTCGCCCCGGAGGCGCAGGCGGTCGCCGGGGCCAGGCTCGGGCCGTGTGCCCGCAGCGCGATGGCCACCTCCCCGGCCGCCGCGTTGGGCATCATCATCGGTACCAGGAGCGGCGACACCGCCTCCGCCCCGCCGCCGTCGAGCCTGCGCACGTTGTCGACGAGCGCGGACACCCCGCCCACACCGACGCCGAGCACCACACCGACCCGGTCGCCGTCCCACTGCCGGGGCGACAGACCGGCGTCCGACACCGCCCGGCGGGCGGCCAGCAGCGCCATCTTCACGAACCTCGCCATCCGCCACACCGAGCGACCGCCGATCTCCGCGTCCAGGTCGATCCCGTCCACCGGGCAGCCGAAGTCGACCGGCAGACCGGCCAGTTCATCGCAGCGGCGGGCCATGGAAACCCCTGCGCACAAGCCGTCCCAGAAGGTGTTCTCGTCCACCCCCGCCGGAGTCACCAGCCCCAGTCCCGTCACCGCCACGTCCGTACCGACCCGTGCCATCTCCGCCCCCTCCTCCGTAATCGATCACCCCTACTGGCTGTCGAACGGTCGTAGCCCCGGTGAGGATGCGGCCAATGAGCCGATCGGGTCATCCATTCCTCCGGCGCGTGTCCCGGCCCCCGGACCGGCAGGCCCACGGCACGCGCCGATGCGGGCGTCAGGCGGGCTGCGGGGCGGGCGTCGCCGGAGCGGCCGCGACCTTGCGGGTCTCGCGCATGAACAGCAGGCCGTTGGCCACCATCAGCGTCGCGGTCAGGCCGTGGACGCCGAACGCGGTGGCCGTGGAGCCGTGGTGAGACAGCACGGTGGTCATGTCGCCGTACGCGGCGAGAGCCTCCACCAGCAGTACCCAGCCCAGCGCCCGGCGCTGGCCGGTCACCAGCAGGACGGCCAGGACCAGGGCCATGACGACGTCACGGATTCCCTTGACGATCAGGAAGCCGCCGCCGTCGCCGGACGGCCAGCTCGGCAGGCCGAAGCCCGGCGCCGTCGTCTCCGGGCTCAGGATGAACTCCGTCCCGAACCAGAGGATGAAGAGGACGAAGGCGGCGGCCAGGACGGTGTTGATCTTCTTCAGCGACATTGTTCTTTCTCCTTGTGAGTTCTCGTCGGCCCGGTGAGCTCCATGGAGTCCGCCGGGCCGTGCGGAGCCCGATCGGGCCGCGCGATCGCGGTCGGGGACCGGGCGGGCGGGCCCGCGGGCTCAGACGAGGGCGGCGACCAGCAGGGCGAAGGCGGCGACGATGACGGCGACGCGGACGTAGTGGAAGCGGTCCCAGCGGCTCATCTGCTCCTTCCAGTCGGCGGGCCGGTTGTCAGGGGTCCACGTCTTGCTCCGGTTGTTGATCGGGACGAGCAGCAGGATCGACATGATCACGCTGAGGATCAGCAGCCCCGCGGCGGTGACGACGAGGCCGGTTCCGTCGTGGTGCCGTCCGGCGACGGCCCAGACCGCGACGAGGGCGAGCGAGGTGAGATACCAGACGGGCATCACGGCGCCGAGCATCCGGCCCCCGTGGGCGTGGCCGAGTTGACCGCTGTCCTCCGGGAGGGCGTTGAGGATCGGATTGATGACGAAGGCCACGGAGAACTCCACCCCCACCATCACGCCGACGACCACGGTGGTGACGACCTCGAGTGCGTTGAGCATGACGACCCCTCGTGAAATCTAGCGCTGCTAGCTGTCGAGGCAACGCTAGTACTGCTGCCGCTCGATTGTCTAGCGGTGCTAGAATCCGAGCATGTCGGTACAGGAACGCAAACAGCGCGAACGGGCGGAGCGTGAGCGCCTCATCGTGGCGACGGCCCGCGAGATCGCCGAGCAACAGGGCTGGGACGCGGTCACCACCCGCCGGCTCGCCGAGCGCATCGAGTACAGCCAGCCCGTCCTCTACGGCCACTTCCGCGGCAAACGCGAGATCATCGGCGCCGTCGCGATGGAGGGTGCCACCGAGATGGCCGTGGCGGTGCGGGCCGCGACCTCCAACGCGAGGAGCCCGCGCGAACGGGTCGCCGCCCTCGCCCACGCGTATCTCGACTTCGCCGCACGCAATCCGGCGGTCTACGACGCCCTGTTCCAGCTCGACGGCGGCCTGGCCTTCGCGCAGGAGGACACCCCGGAACCCCTGAAGGACGCCTTCGCCGCGCTGATGGAGAGCCTGGGCGAGGCCGCCGGGGACGGCGTCGAGCCGGGACTGTTCACCGAGACGTTCTGGGCGGCCCTGCACGGCCTGGCCACCCTGACCCGGGCGGGACGGCTGCCGCCGGAGTACATCGAGCCGAGGGTGGAGCTGCTGGTGGACCGGCTCGCCGTGGTCTGACACGCCGTCTCGGCGGGCGCGCGGCCGGGTCCCCGAATCCCCTCCGGTGCCTCGCACGGCGGACGGACGGCGGCGCTGAAGCACGCCGTGGTGACCGCGTTGCGCCATCCGCAGCAGTCCGCCACGCGGGGCGCCGGAACAGGCCGTCACCTGGGGGGATGGAAGCGGACCACGAACAGCCGGAGCGCTCGCACGATGCCGAACTGGCGGCACTGCGGGCCAGGGTGGCCGCACTGGAGACCGGGGGCCAGCGACGGCACCTGCCCCGTGCGCGCTCGTTCCTGGCGGTGGTGGTGGTCCTCGTCGCGGCGGTCCTGACCCCGCTGAGCATCGTCTCCACCTGGGCGAAGAACCAGATCGGCGACACCGGCAACTACGTGGCGATGATGGCGCCGCTGGCCTCCGACCCCGAGGTGCGGGCCGCGGTGAGCGACCGCGTCACCGGCGCGGTCATGCAGCACCTGGACGTGAGGACCCTGCTCGCCGATGTGGCGCCCGAGGACCGGCCCGCGCTCGACCGGGCGCTGTCGAAGCTGAGCGGCCCCCTCACCACGGGCGTCACCGGATTCGTGCACGGGACAGTGGAGAGGTTCGTCTCCGGCGACGCCTTCGCGCGGATCTGGACCGATCTCAACCGCGCCTCGCAGACCGCCGCGGTGAAAGCCCTCTCCGGGAGCAAGGAGGGGGCGGTGCGGATCACCGACGACACCGTCACCGTCGATCTCGCGCCCGTCATCGACCAGGTGAAACAGCGGCTCGTCGACCGGGGGCTCAAGGCGGCGGGCAAGCTGCCGGACATCCACACCGACTTCACCGTCCTCACCGCCTCCTCCGTGGGCCGGGCCACGATGTGGTTCCGCGTCCTTCAGCTCATCGGCCTCTGGCTGCCACCGGTCACCCTGGCGCTGGCCGCGGGCGGGGTGCTCCTCGCGGTACGGCGGCGGCGTGCGCTGGTCGCGACGGCGCTCGCGGTGGGAGCGGGGGCCGCGGTGCTGGGACTGGCCCTGTGGCTCGGCCGCGCGCTCTACCTCGACAGTCTGCCCGCCGAGGTGTCACGACCCGCCGCCGGTGCGGTCTTCGACGCCCTGGCCGGGCCCATGCGGGTGCTGGTCCGGCTGGTCGTCACGCTCGGCATCGTGGTGGCCCTCGCCGCGTGGCTCACCGGCACGGGCCGGGCCGCGGCCCGGGTGACGGAGATGTGGAGCGGTGGCATCGGCGCGGTGCGGGAGGCCGCCGGGTTCACCGGTGGCCCGGCCGGCCGGTGGGTGCACCGCGCCCGGCGCCCGCTGAACTGGGCGGTGGTCGCGGTGGCCGCGGCGGTCCTGGTGGTGTGGGACCGGCCGACCGGGCTGGTCACCGTGTGGATCGCGCTGTGCGCGCTGTTCGCGCTCGCGGTCGTGGAGTTCCTCGACGACGACAGCGGCCCGCGCCTGACGGTGCCCGAACAGCACACCTAGCGTGCCGCCCCCAGCGCCGCCCGCAACTCCGCCGCGTCCGGCGGGTTGGCGCCCGCACGGGCGACGGTCACCGCGGCCGAGGCCACCGCGTACCGCAGCACGTCCGTCACCAGGGCCCGGTCGGCACGGCGCAGCCGCTCCCGGCCGTCCGCGCCGAGCATCCCGTGCGCGGCCAGTGCGTGCAGGGCGCCCGACATGAAGGCGTCGCCCGCCCCCACCGTGTCGACGACCTCGGCCGGCAGCGCGTCGACCGCCTCCCGCCCGCCGGGCAGCACCGCCAGCGCCCCGTCGCCGCCCCGGGTGACCAGAACGAGCGCCGGGCCGCTCGCCAGCCACCGCTCGGCGACCCGCTCCGGTTCCTGGCCGGGGTACAGCCAGTCCAGGTCCTCGTCACTGGCCTTGACGACGTCGCTCAGCGCGACGCACCGCTCGACCCTGCGGACGGCGGTGGCGTGGTCCCCCATCAGCGCGGGGCGCACATTGGGGTCGTAGCTGACGGTGGCGGTGGCCCGCAGCGACTCGACGGCACCGACGACGGTGGCCTCGCCCGGCTCCAGCACCGCGGCGACGGAGCCGGTGTGGACGTGGTGCGGCGGCCGGTCCAGGGCGACCGGGCCGAGCGTCCAGCCGATCTCGAAGGTGTACGTGGCCCGGCCCGCCCCGTCCAGCTCCACGGCGGCGGACGGGGTGGCGGCCGGGGCGCCGTCGGTGCGGACCTCGACGCCCGCCGCGGCGAGATGGTCCCGGATCAGCCGGCCGTGGGGGTCGGGACCGAGCTGGGTGAGCAGGGTGGTGGCGTGGCCGAGCCGGGCCAGCCCGTGGGCGACGTTGGCCGGGCTGCCGCCCGGGTGGACCCGGTCGGCCAGGCCCGGCCGCCGGACGATGTCGGCGACGCACTCGCCGATGACCAGCAGGTCGAATCTGTCGAGCATGGGCTGGAGCTCCTACCGTGCGGTGGTGTACGTGTCCCGGGCGGGCGCCCGTGGCCGTTCCCCCCGATCCTGCCGTGTGCGCGGCGGTGACCGGTCACGACGGCCCGATCGGAACGGGAGGCCCCTATGCCGCGTCCCGGGGGTCGAGGCCGAGTCCGGCCAGGAACGCCGTGGCGGCCGGGGTGGGGGAGGAACGGCTCCAGACCAGTCGTTCCGTGCGGGCCGGGGCACCGGTGACGGACAGCACCCGTACGCCGGTCAGTTCCGCCGCGAAGGCGGACGGGAGCATGGCGATGCCGAGGCCGCTGCGGACGAGCCGGACGATGAAGTCGGTGCCGTTGACCTCGCAGGCCACCTCCCGGGTGAGGCCCCGGGCGGCGAACGCCTCCTCCGACTGCGCGCGGGCCGCGGTGCCGTCCGGGTAGTCGACGAAGCGTTCCTGCGCCAGCCGTGCGAGGTCCACCTCCCGCTGCCCGGCGAGCGGGTGGGAGGGGGACACCACGGCGACCAGTTCCCCGGTGCTCAGTTCGTGGTCGCTCACCCCCTTCGGGCGGTAGCTCGGCAGCACGCCCAGGAACGCCACGTCGACCGTCCCGTCCCGCACCTCCTGGACGAGGTCCTTGCTGGCTCCCTCCCGCAGGACGATCCGTACCTGCGGGTGGCGCAGGTGGAACGCGCTCAGCGCCGCCGGGACGTCGACCGCGGAGACGGTCGGGATCACCCCCACCGCGAGACGGCCGCGTACCTCTCCCGCGGTCGCGGCGACCTCGGCGCGGGCCCGTTCCGTCGCGGCCAGCGCCTGCCGGGCCTCCGGCAGGAACGCCTCGCCCGCCGCGGTGAGCCGCACCCGGCGGCTGGTGCGGTCGAAGAGCCGGGCCCCCAGCTCCTTCTCCAGCCGGGCGATCTGGTGGCTCAGCGCCGACTGGACGACCAGGCACCGTTGCGCGGCGCGGGTGAAGCTGCCCAGCTCGGCCACCGCGAGGACATAACGCATCTGCTGAAGTTCCATGCATCCATCGTGAATCACGATCGATGAAATGAAAAACATGTGTTGGACTCATCAATGGTGGCTGCCGGAAGCTGGGCGCATGGCTCACACCACTCAGGACATCCGCGGCCGGGCCGTGCCCCGCGCCCTTCCCCAACCGCCCGCCCTCGGGCGCGGTCTGGTTCTGCTGATGGCGCTCGCCGCCGCCCTCTCCTGCGCCGGGAACTACTTCGCGCAGCCGCTCCTGGACGTCATCGAGGGCAATCTGCACCTCGGGACCACCGCGGCCGGGCTGATCGTGACCGCCGCCCAGGCCGGTTACGCACTGGGGCTGATCCTGCTCGTCCCGCTCGGGGACGTCCTGGACCGGCGGCGGCTCGCGGTGGGGCTGTTCGCCCTGACCGCGTTCTTCCTGCTGGCGACGGCCGCCGCGCCGACCGGGCCGCTGCTCATCGCCGGGACCCTGCTGACCGCGCTGACCTCGGTCGGGGCGCAGGTCGTGGTGCCGTTCGCGGCGGCGCTCGCGGCTCCGGCCGAGCGCGGCCGGATCGTCGGCGTGGTGATGTCCGGCGTGCTGCTCGGCGGGCTGTTCGGGCGGATGGCCGCGGGCGCGCTCGCCGAACTGGGCGGCTGGCGGACCGTGTACTGGGTGAACGCGCTGCTCATGGCCGTCATGGCGGTGCTCCTGCACCGCCGGCTGCCCCGGCTGCCCCGGACCGGGAACGCGGATTCGATCTCGTACGCGGGACTGCTGCGCTCCACGCTGGCGCTGCTGCGCGAGGAGCCCGTACTGCGGCGGCGGGCGGCCTTCGGGGCGTTCTCCATGGCTTCCTACAGCGTGCAGCTGACCGCGCTGACCTTCCTGCTGACCGGGGCACCCTTCGGCTGGAACGCCGCCGCCATCGGGCTGTTCGGCCTGGTGGGCGTCATCGGGGTGGTCGGCATGAACATCGCGGCGCGACTCGGCGACCGCGGCCGGGTCCAGGCGGTCTCGGCCACGGCCGCCCTGCTCCTGACACTGGCCTGGGTGCCGCTGCTGGCCGGGAAGACGTCGCTGCTCTGGCTGACGGTGGGCGTGATCCTGCTGAACATCGCCCAGCAGGCCGGCCTCAACAGCAGCCAGAACGTGATCTACGCACTCCGCCCGGAGGCCCGCAACCGGATCAACTCCGCTTTCATGACCCTGTTCTTCATGGGCGGGGCGACCGGGGCCGCGCTCGCCTCGGTGGTCTGGTCCCGGGCCGGCTGGAACGGCATCAGCCTCCTGGGCGGCACACTCGCCGCGGGCAGCCTGGTGGTGTGGATCCTGGAACGCGTACGGGCCGTCCCCGAGGCGCGCCCCCGGCCCGGCACCGTCACTCGTTGACGGCGGTCAGCAGCACCACGGCGTCCTCCAGCGCCACCAGCCCGTGCCGCTCCTGCGGGATCGGCTGGAGCCCGCCGGCCCCCACCTCCACGTCGCCGGAGGCCGCCGTGAGCCGCACCCGGCCGCGGAGGACCTGGAGCGACGCGGCGGCGGGGGCGTTGTGCTCGTCGAGGGCGGAACCCGCGGTGAGGGCGATGACGGTCTGCCGCAGCGGTTCCTCGTGCAGCAGGCGGTGGGCGCTGCGGCCGTGGGCGGAGGCGCGGGCCGCGGTCAGGTGCTCGTCGGCGAGGGTGTTCAGGTCGTCCATGTGCCCACTGTGCCGCAGGGTCCGCCCGCCCGCGATCCTGCCGCCGGTCAGCCGTTCGCCGTCCAGCGGTATCTGACGTCCGGTTCCTTCTCCTCGTTGCGGCTTCCGTCGTCGAAGGCGACCGCGGTGAATCCGTGCCGCTCGTAGAAGGCCCGGGCGTCGGTGTTGCGCTGGAAGACGTGGAGAGCGAGCTCCCCGCCCGCACGCTCGCGGACCTCGGCCAGCAGCAGCGAACCGATGCCCCGGCGCCGTACGTCGGGGCGCAGGTAGAGATGCTCCAGCTCGGTGCCGTCGAGCGAGGCGAAGCCCAGCAGCTCCCCGGTCCCGGTCTCGGCGATCCGCACCGTGGTGCCGGGCAGGACCACATGGGTCATCCAGGCGAGCGTCTCCCCGTCGCTGTGCACCTTCGGCAGGTACGGCATGGCCGCGGCGCGCGAGGCCAGGAAGAGCCGGGTCAGCGGCCCGGCGTCCTCGGCGCGCGCTCCACGGAGCACCACCCGGTTCTCCGGCACGGAATCGTTCAGCACCCTCGCCCCTCCTCCTGCGGCCGGTCCCGGCGGACCGCCCGTCGTGGCCGAACCTACACGGTAGGGAAAGGGGCCGAGCGGGGACCGGTCCGCCGCCTCCGTCAGGGCTCGCAGCCCGGCGGCGGTGTTCGAGGGCGGTGCGCACCGGACCGGCTCCGCCCCGCCCGCTCCCCCGCCCGCCCGGGCTTTCGCACAGGTCACGGCGGCACGAACGCGGCGCGGCGGGCAGGCGAACGGAGCTTGTGGCGCTGTCTCCTGACGGGCTACCGCCCGGCTGCGGCCCGGCAGGTGAGGTCCTCGGCGGGGAGCCCGCCGGTGGTCAGGTAGGCCGTGGCCGCCGCGTCGGCGCAGGAATTGCCGCCGGGCGCGTAGAGGACGCCGTGCCCCTCGCCCCCGACGACGGTGAGCATCCGGGAGCCGCGCAGTGCCCGGTGCATGGCCCGCCCGGCGAAAAGCGGTGTCTGGGAGTCCCACTCGTTCTGCACGATCAGGGCACCGGCCTCGTTGTCGATCGTGGTCTGCGGCTCGCTGCCCGGCTCCCAGAAGGCGCACGGTGTGATGGCGGCCGCGAAGTCGCCGTACAGCGGGTAGCGGGCGCTGTCGCGGATCGCCTCGCGCCGGTAGCGCTCGGGGTCGTGCGACCAGGTGCGGGTGTCGGCGCACATGAAGGACCAGGCGGCGGAGGCGTAGTTGTCGTCGCTCTCCTCGGACGCACCGGATGCACCGGACCGGGCCGGGGTCCCCTCCCCGGCCGCCTTCTTCAGCGCGGCGACCCGCTCGGCGGCCGCTCGGACGTGGAAGAACATGCTGTTGTCGGCCCGGATGTCGTCACCGGTGAGGGCCTGCCCCTCGGAGACGACGGGCTCGCGGTCCGCCCCTGCGACCAGGTCCCGGAAGGTCCGGCGGACCGCGGCCGGGGTGCCGCCCAGTCCGTACGTGGTGTGCCGCCGGGCGGTCCACTCGGCCCATCGTGCGAAGGCCTGCTCCGCCGCCCTCGCCATGTCCTGGAACATGCCCCGGTAGATCCGGGTGGGGTCGGTCGCACTGTCCAGGACCATGCGGTCGGCGTGCCGGGGGAACAGCTGCGTGTAGACGGCGCCGAGGTAGGTGCCGTAGGAGTACCCCAGATAGGAGATCTTCTTCTCGCCCAGTACGGCGCGGATGACGTCCATGTCACGGGCGGCGTTGCGGGTGGTGAGGTGGGGAAGCTCGTCACCGGCGGCGGCCCGGCACTTCCCGGCGACCGTCCGCGCCCGGTCCACGTCCTTCGCGAAGGTCTCGTCCTTGTACGGCCGGTCGGCCTGTTCGCCGGCGGTCAGACCGCAGCTGACGGGGGTGCTCCGTCCGGCGCCCCTCAGGTCGAATCCGACGAGGTCGTACCGCCGTCTCACCTCGGCGGGGAACTTCATCTGCGGGTCGACGGGCAGGTTCAGTCCCGGTGCGCCGGGGCCGCCCGGGTTCAGCAGCAGAACACCGCGGCGGTCCTTCCCGCTCGTCGCCCCGAGCCGGGATATCGCGAGGCCGATGGTCCTGCCGCCGGGGTCGCCGTAGTCGAGCGGCACCTTGAGCGTCGCGCACCGGAAGGCCTCGGGGCTCTTCGCGTCGCAGCGCTTCCACTGGAGCCGCTGCTGTGTGTACGGCCGCAGGGAGTCCTTGACGGCGGCGGGCGCGGACGGTCCGGGCGCGGCGCAGGCCGTGGCAAGGGTCAGTGCCGTAAGGGCGGCCGTCGCGAGGGCGGCGGGGCGGAGCTGGGTTCTGCGGGTGTTTCTGTCGCGCACGGTGATGCTCGTCCTTGTCGAGAGGGGTGGGCGGCCGGTTCCCGGTGGGGCCGGGCCGGTCAGTTCGGGTCGAGGTGCTCGCGGACGCACTGCGCGTACTGGCGGAGGCCGTCGGGCTGGTAGCACGCCTGGGTGTGGTTCGCGTACCAGGCCAGGAGGACGGCGACCAGCCCGGACACCGCGATCGCGAGGGCCGACGTCACCACGGCGGTGACGGCCTTGCCCCGGCCGGTGCCGGTCCGCCGGGCCGTCATCAGCGCGGCGATGCCCAGGATCAGGCCGAACACGGCGAGGGGGCCGCCGATGAGCACGACGGAGGTGAGGAGGCCGACGATGCCCAGTGCCATGGCTGCCGTGGCCAGGCCGTTCCGCGGGGCCGCGGGCCCCGGTCCGGATCCGTGGGGTGCCGGCCGGGCTCCCGCAGCCCGTGCGGGCTCCGGTGCCGTGTGGTTCAGCGGTGTTCCGACTGTCTGGGCGTTCATCGGCCCGTCCTTCCGTCCCGTCGATCGGTGAGGCCCCGATTCTGGTTTTCCGGGGCGCGCGGGCACATCGCGGAAAGGCGGGAGATTTCGCTCCCCCGATCGGGGGAGGGCACTGCCGGGCCGTCCGGCCATACTTGTCCGGTTATGTTCAGGGGAATCCGGCCGCTGCTGCGCGGCTCCACGTACACGGGTGCGCTCTTCGCCTACTGCGGCGCACTGGCGAGCCTTCCGCTGCTGCCTCTCGCGGCGTTGCCCGCGCTGGCGTGGCCGTCCGCTCCGGTGGGGGCGCGGTTCGCCCTGACGGCGCTGATCTGGTCCGTGCTGATCGGCCTGACCGGGCTGGCCCGGCCGACGCGGCGGGTGCTGGTCGCGTGCGCCCGGCGGATGCTGAAGGTCCCGTTGCCCGATCCCGTGCAGCGGAGCGCGGACGCTCCCGGTGAGGGGCCGGCTTCCGCCCCGGGGACGGGCACCGACCGCTGGCGGACGCCGCTGTGGCTGCTGTCGCAGGTGGCGCTGGGGTGGACCGGTGCGCAGCTGGGCGTCCTGCTGTTCGCCGCCGGACTGCTCCTGCCCGGCAGCTGGGCCGGTGCCGAGGCCGGGGTGAGTCTGCGCGGCTGGACGCTGCGGGCGGAGGGCGGCTGGCAGAGCTGGGCGGCGGCGCTCTGCTGCCTGCTGCTCGCGTCGGTGTCGTGTCTGGCGGTGACCTGCGCCCTGCGGTGGCTGGCTCCCCGGCTGCTGGGTCCGTCGTCGGCGGAGCGGCTCGCGCGGGCGGCCGAGCGGGAGCGGGTGCTGGCCGAGCGCAACCGGCTGGCCCACGAACTGCACGACTCGATCGGGCACACGCTGACGGCCGCCACGATCCAGGCGGCGGTGGCGGGCGAGGTGCTCGGAGCCGACCCGGTGGCGGCGCGGGCCGCCCTGCGCAGCATCGAGGAGTCGACCCGGGCCGCCCTCGAGGACCTGGACTACGTGCTGGGCATGCTGCGCGAGGAGCGGGTGGGGGCGGCGCCGCCCCGGACCCTGGACGATCTGCCCGGGCTGTTCGACCGGCTGCGGCACACGGGCGCGGTGGTGGAGGCGGAGCTGTCGGGCGACTTCACGCGGGTGCGCGGGACGCTGTCGCGGGCCGCGTACCGCATTCTGCAGGAGGGGCTGACCAACGCGCTGCGGCACGGTGCGGGCGGCCCGGTCCGGGTCACGGTGTCGGCCGCGCCGGACGCGGTGAGTCTCGGTGTGGTCAACCGGTGCGGTCCGGGGGCGCGTCCGGGCACGGGCCGCTTCCCGACGTCCGGGCACGGGCTGCCGGGTCTCGCCGAGCGTGTGCGGCTGCTGAACGGCGAGTTCGAGGCCGGCCGGGACGGGCCGGAGCACTGGCGGCTCAGCGTCCGGCTGCCGCTACGCTTGCCCGCATGACCGGCTCACCCGCGAGCGCGGCGGTCACGGCGGGCCCCGGCGCGGGTCCGGCCGTCACGGCAGGCGCCCTCGTCACCCTCCTGATCGCGGACGACGACGAGGTGACGCGCAGCGGCCTGGGCACGCTGCTCGGGATGCAGCCGGGGATCACGGTGGTCGGGGAGGCCGCCGACGGCGTCGAGGCGGTCCGGCAGGCACGCCGGCTGCGGCCGGACGTGGTCCTGATGGACGTACGGATGCCGAGGCTCAACGGCATCGAGGCCACCCGGCAGCTGCTCGCCGAGCCGGTCACGGCGCCCAAGGTCGTGGTGATCACCACGTTCGAGAACGACGGCTATGTCACCGCCGCGCTCGGCGCCGGGGCCTGCGGTTTCGTCCTCAAGCGGCTGCCCGTGCCCAGGATCGCGGAGGCGGTGCGGGTGGTCGCGGCGGGCGAGGCGATCCTCTTCCCGGCGGCCCTGCGCCGGATGGTCACCGCCCGTCCGCTGGGCTCCGCCGAGGCGCTGCCGCGGGCGGCGCTGACGGGCCGGGAGGAGGAAGTGCTCCGGCTGATGGCCACCGGCCTGTCCAACCCGGAGATCGCGCAGTCGTGCGGGGTGAGCCCGGAGACGGTGAAGACGCATGTCGGGAACGTGCTGACCAAGCTCGGCGCGCAGAACCGGACCCACGCGGTGGTGATCGCGTACGAGACCGGCCTGGTCGTGCCCGGGGTCGCGGGCTGACGCGGTGTCGGCCGGGCCGGTCGTACCGCTGAACGCTTCGGGGCTCCGGTGCGCGCCGCCGCCCCGTCCTCCGATCGGCGGGGCGGTCTCGGCACGGCGCGGGCCACCCGGGAAAATGCGGCGGGGAACCCGAAGCGACCACCGACACCAAGGAGTGGGCAGATGCCGCACGAGCGAGCCGGACAGCCGGCCCGGCCCGAGGATCTGATCGATGTGGCCCGGCTGGTGACGGCGTATTACGCGCTGCACCCGGACCCGGCCGAACCGGACCAGCGGGTGGCGTTCGGCACGTCGGGCCACCGCGGCTCGGCCACGGCCACCGCGTTCAACGAGGACCACATCGCCGCCACCAGCCAGGCGATCTGCGAGTACCGGGCGCTCCAGGGCATCGACGGGCCGCTCTTCCTCGGTGCCGACACCCACGCGCTGTCGGAACCGGCCCGGGTCACCGCGGTCGAGGTGTTCGCCGCCAACGACGTGACCGTGCTCGTCGACCCGGCCGACGGCTACACCCCGACCCCGGCGGTCTCGCACGCCGTCCTGGCCCACAACCGGGGCCGCGCGCGGCACCTGGCCGACGGGGTGGTGGTGACGCCGTCCCACAACCCGCCGGGCGACGGCGGGTTCAAGTACAACCCGCCCAACGGCGGCCCGGCCGGTTCCGATGCCACCGGCTGGATCCAGCGGCGGGCCAACGAGATCATCGCCGCCGGCACGAAGGAGGTGCGCCGGCTGCCGTACGCCCGCGCGCGGGCGGCGTCGACCACCGGGACGTACGACTTCCTCGGCGGTTACGTCGAGGACCTGCCGTCGGTGCTCGACCTGGACGCGGTCCGCGCGGCCGGGGTGGGGGTGGGGGCCCCAACCCGGGGGGGGGGGGGGGGGGGGGACAGGGGGCGGGTCGCCCCGCGGCCCCCGCGCGCCCAACCGGCGGGGGAGTATAAAAAAAAAAAGCGGCCGCCC